>JANWZE010000063.1 GCA_025054955.1 Blastocatellia bacterium
GTGATGTGTTCTGGCAGGTCAGTCACCCTGATGACGGGACCCGAGCAGCGGGCGGCAGCCATTTCGATGGCGCTCCTAAGCTCGCGCACATTCCCAGGCCAGGAGTAAGTCACCAGCGTTTGCATCGCCCCCTGACTCACCTCCTTGGGCTCGGCGTTGACAATCAGACTGAACTGCCGGAGAAACCAAGCAACTAGCAGGGGAATATCCTCTCGGCGCTCGCGCAACGGCGCTAGTCGAATCTGCCCCACCCGAAGCCGATAGAGCAAATCCTGACGGAACCGTCCGGCGGCCACTTCTTGTTCCAGATCGCGGTGGGTGGCAGCGATGACACGCACATCAATTTTGCGCGGCCTGGTTTCACCCAGGCGGACGATTTCTTTTTCCTGGAGCACACGCAGCAGACTAGTTTGGAGACTCAACGGCAGATCGCCGATTTCATCTAAGAACAGCGTGCCGCCATCGGCGGCTTCAAAGAAGCCTTCCTGGTCGGCGGTCGCACCGGTGAATGCGCCGCGCCGATGCCCGAAGAGCCGGCTCTCGATCAACGATTCGGTCAATCCGCCACAGTTGACGGCGATGAACGGTTTCTGCCGCCGGTGGCTATGCTCATGAATGGCTCGCGCCACCAATTCCTTGCCCGTGCCGGTTTCACCTTGAATCAATACTGTCATATCCAGGTTGGCCAAGTCTTGAATCTGCTGGTAGAGCATCAGCATCGGCAGGCTCGCGCCGATCAATTGATTGAAGCGGCCTTGCTCGATTAACAGCGCCTGCTGCTCAGAGAGGGCTGAGACATCATAGAGAAAGAACATCTTTCGTCGCCGGTCGCGGGGATCGTCTTTTACCTCGATGTCCATCCGGTAGCGGTGGCCGCGAGAGTCTTGCAGTTGAATCGAAAGCTTGTCTCTCTCTTCGGGCGGGCGGCTCGCCAGCGCCTTCAAGGCCGCCATGTCCGACGCCAGCAGGGGAATGACCTGCTCCCAGGGCTGACCGACGACCTCCGGCAGGGTGCAATTCAGCAACCCGGCCGCCGTGTGATTCAAGAATGTAATGCGCTCCTGCTCATCGGTGGCCAGCACGCCCGAACGCCACTCATTGAAAATTGATAACAAGTCCTGATTAGCCCGTTCCAGTAGTGCGTTAGCCTGTTCCAGCCGGTTTCTCTGCTCGACGACTTCGGCGGTGCGCTCGGCCACTGTTGCTTCCAACAGGCGCGTACGGCGCTCCAATTGCTTCACCCGCAGTCTGTATCCGCCCCAGCCCATCACCGCCAACGCCGCGCCGATCAGGACGTAGAACCACCTGGTTTGATAAAAGTGAGGCCGCAGCGTGAACTCCACGTCGGCGCTCGACTCGCTCCAGACGCCATCGTTATTCATCGCCATCACGCGAAAGCGATACCGGCCCGGCGGGATGTTCGTGTAGTAGGCAATGCGGCGCGCGCCAGCGTCAATCCATTCACGTTCGTAGCCCTCCAGTTGATACCGGAACCGAACTTTCTCCGATGCGACAAAGCTCAGGCCCGTGTAGTGAATCTCCAGATTTCCCGATCCGGGCGGCGCGGTGATCGCGCTCCAGAGGCTCACGGCTTGCTTGTCAATTTCAAGCCGCTCGATTCCCATCAACGGCGGCGTCTCATTGATGATGGTTGGATCAACGACGACTGCCCCTTTGATCGTCGGAAACCACAGCTTGCCGTCGCGCGCTTTCCAGCCCGCCGGTTGGCCGCCGCCGTTGCATTCACTGCTCTCCATGCCGTCGCTGACGCCATAAGTCACCGAGATGATGGCGCGCCGCGTTCGCTCGGCGAATTCATTGAGCTCCTTCCGGCTGACGCGGAAGATGCCTCGGTTACTGCTCATCCAAAAGTTCCCACGATCATCTTCGAGAATGCGCGAGACGGTATCGTCGAACAATCCGTTTCTGGTTGTGATCGGAGTAAACCGCCCACCCTTGAACCGATTCAAGCCACCACCGTAAGTGCCAATCCAAAGCGTTCCATCGGCATCCTCGTGAATGGCCCGGATGAAGTTGTGCGACAATCCATCCCGCGTCGTGTAATTGGTGAAGATGCCATCCTTGAACCGGCTCAGCCCGCCGACGGTGCCGATCCACAAGTTTCCTTCCCGATCTTCAGTGATGAATCGCACATCGTTATCCACCAAACCGTCGGCGACTCGAAAAGTGGTGAAGCGTCCGTTGTCAAATCGGTAGAGACCGCCGCCGCCGGTGCCGACCCAGAGCGTGCCCTGACGATCCCGGTAGAGGGACCAGAGAAAAGCATTCGCCAAGCCCTGCTCAGGACCATACCGCGTAAAGACGCCATCCTTGAAATGAGCCACCTCGCCAACCGTTCCAATCCACACGCTTCCATCCCGGTCTGTCAACAGCGTTCGAACGCAGCGGTTGTGCAGTCCCAGCTTGTCGGTATAGGTGGTGAACCTTCCATCTTTGAACTGGCTCAATCCCTCACACTGAGCGCCAATCCAGATGCTCCCCTCGCCGTCCTCTGTGATTGGGATGAGATTGTCGCCTGCCAGTCCCATCGCCCTCGTGTAGGTGATGAGCTGTCTCTTTCTCCACCGGTGAAGCCCAGCGCCATTGGTCCCCACCCAAAGGTTCTTCTCGCGATCCTCGAAAATCGCCCACACCTGAGCAATGGCCTGGCGACTGGTTTGACCGTTCTTCTGCACAAGCACGAGTCCATCGTGGCTGCCAACCCAGAGCGTTTGTTCCTCGTCCTCGTGGAGGCTTCTCGAACCGCCTATCGGCTGGCCGGGGATGCTCAACCGGGTGATCGCGCGATCCTTCAGGCGAGCGACGCCATTGCCGGTGCCGATCCAAAGGCTTTGATCCCGGCCTTCACGGATGACATTCACCATGTTGCTGGGAAGGCCATCCCGAGACGTGTATGTTCGGAAGCCCTCGGCGGTCAGTTGACTCAACCCGCCTCGGGTGCCAATCCACAACGTCCCTTGACGATCCTGATGCAGCGCCAGGACCTCGCGATGAGGCAAACCGTCGTTCGTTGTGTAGGTTTGAAACCGGCCCGACTGGAGCCGAACGAGACCATCCTCAGTGCCGATCCATAATATTTCATTGTCTCCGCCAGAGAGGGACAGCACTTTGTCGCTGGGCAAGCCATCCTTCATGCGGTAGGTGGTGAACGCCCCTTGAGCATATCGCGTGAGGCCGCCATGCTCGGTGCCAATCCAGAGCACACCGTGGCGATCTTCATAGAGCGTCAGAATCCGTTCGCTCTCCAGCCCTTTGGTATTGCCAGCAGTGAAGACGGTGAACTTCACGCCATCGAAGCGAACCAGCCCGCCGAACGTGCCGAGCCACAAATAACCATCACGACTCTGAAGAATGGCTGTGACGCTGTTTTGCGGCAAGCCGTCTTCCGTTGTCCAGACAGTCTGAATGTAGCCTTGTGCTACACGCGATGGAACCGGACGCTGCTTGCCATGGGCGCGTTGGCAGTCTACCAAGGCAAAGAGCAAAACCACCACTATTGACGCCGCTGCCCTGCCCATTTGGCGATTCATACGAGACCCCTGATCCGATCCTGTCATGGTTCTGTTCACGTACAGGACCGACGCCTTCAATTCCGAGGTAGAGCCACAGTATACGATGTCACCGGAGACCGAGCAATCTGCGACGGCAAGCGAGCCTCTAGCAGCCTCAAGCGCACGAATAGATACACTCTCAGATCAGGCGTCGCAATCTGGCACAAACAGCGCCGTGCTCACGCCTGCTGGCCACGCCGAGAGTTTTAGATAGCCTTAGAGCGATTTTCAATTGCCTTTGGCTTGAGGGCCCCGCACTTTGCGGGCTGATGCACGCGCGTGCGCCATTGGTATCTACACATCTCTAGACCGTCAGTCGCTATTGATTGAATTGTCAACGGAAGCACACGCCGAGAGACGCCTCGACAACCGAGCGCCGCTGCGACAGAAAAACGCCAATGTGCAGCCAGCCGCGCCAGTAGTTATCGAACTTTTGTCAGCGGCGGCACACGCCAAGAGACGCCCCGACAACCGAGCGCCGCTGCCAGCCGCGTTTAATCATCTTCTGCCAAAACACCCTCCGCACCACACGCAGGGATGTTATCAAATAGTGGCACTATAACAATTCTAGCTGCATCTGGTATCACCCCAGGCGCGCATCAGAGCGCGTCAGCTTGCTCACACTGTTGCCAGCGAGAAGCTAGCGAGCCGCTGCTTTTGACCAAACGGTCAACGGTGCGCCGCCAGGCGGCAGGCAGAGCGACAAAGACTGATTGCACTATTTCAACGTAGAGCCGTTGCCGGCCATCAACAGCACCGAGACAACGCCTGTGTCCGGCTTGGTGACGGCGATGTCCATCACTCCGTCTTGATTGAAATCGGCCATGTCCAGTCCGCGAACGCGACCGCCGGCTGATTGCGTGTGTGGGCCGGCAAAGGTGCCATCACCGCGTCCCCAATGGGTGCTAATGCTACTGGCTAGATAGCTGCCAACAACCAAGTCAGACCTTCGATCGTTGTTGCAATCAGCGCTATGCACATTCATGATGCCGCTGGGGACCGGCAACGCGGGACGGGGAACCAGCCGCCCTGAAGTTGAATTGAGCAGGATCGAGACCAATCCACTGCCTTGATTGCCCACCGCCAAATCGGCGCGACCGTCCAGATCAAAATCTGCCGAGACAATCGAGAATGGATTCGTCCCGCCAGCGTGCACAGTGTCAGTACGAGCAACGGGAAATGCGATGATCCTGAGAATTGTCACATCGCCGGAAAACTGGTTGGCGACGGCGATGTCCGTGCGATCATCATTATTGAAGTCAGCGGCCACAAGGTCAGTCGGACCATTGCCCACGTGATAAACGGTTCGGACGAACGTTTCGCCTTTGTCTTTGTTGACGAGAACGGAGACGGAATCCGACACCTGATCGCAGGTTGCCACATCGGGCAAGCCATCGTGGTTGAAGTCGGCAGCCACAATCGCCGTTGGCGTGGCGCCGACCGGATAATGACGAGCCGGCGCAAATGTGCCGTCTCCTTCGCCGATCAACACTGAGACGTCATCGGAATAAGAATTTGCCACGCCGAGGTCCAGCTTGCCATCCAGGTTGAAGTCGGCAGCCACGACGGCTGCTGGCCCGCGATTGACAGCAAAACTTCGCGGACGATGCAACTGCGCGCCGCGATTGTTCAATGCCACAACCACGACGTTATTGCTCTGGTCGGCAACGGCCACCTCTGGAATCCCGTCGTTATTAAAATCGGCAGCGACGATGCCCATCGGTTGTCCGCCAATGACCAGATCACGCGAGCGACTGGGCTGACCCGGTTGAGTTGGCTGGCCTGGCTTTGGCCGTTGAACGGCTTGCACTGGTGTCAGCCATGTTGTCGGCCAGCCGCCCACACCGATAAGAAATGGCAACGTCAAAGAGAAACTCACCATGATGACGATTTTCTTCATCGTTCACTCCTTGATTGATGAATTGTTCAGGGACCGTCCGAATCAGGTTCCCTGCCGGGCTTTGGCAGCAATGCTGCGGGTTAGAGCAGGCCTCGTTTCATGTGCTCCTTCAGTAAGCAACGATCTACAACAACAAGCAAACCAGCCCGCACGGCCTTTTCCACTGCTGCCTGATGATAGACGCCTTCCTGCATCCAAATCGCGCGGACGCCCAGGTCAATGGCTTCCTCGACCACAGGCGCAACGCACTCAGAGCGTCGAAAAATATCCACCAGATCAATCGGCTCAGGCACAGCCCGCAGATGCGGATAGGCGCGTTCTCCAAGCACCTCGCTCTCATTCGGGTTGACCGGAATAATCCGGTAACCGACTGATTGCATGTACCGGGCTACGCCGTAACTGGGACGATTCGGCTTGGATGAACATCCCACAACGGCGATGGTTTTACATTCAGTCAAAATTCTTTGTATCGTCTCCAGACTGTTGATCTCCATCTGTCATCATCCTTCGAGCAACTTAGATGCACGATCGGCAAAAAATGACTGCGACATTGGCAAAATGACCTCAAGAAGCAAAGAGACGTTTGATCAGTCCCCAGAGGTAGCGAAGAAAGGTTCGCACGATGCCATGGGATGGCGGCGTCACCGGAGCGCCGGTCGTTGCTGCCTTACGCCGGGCTGCGATCTCTGCATCAAGCGCCGTGAAAAACTGTCCAGCAATGACCGTGGCCGAACTTTGAATCAAGCGTTGTCCAATGCCGGCCAGCGGCCCGCCCAGTTGCACATCGCCGGAATACACGATCTTGGTCATGCTGTCCAGGGCAGTCAGTTCCAACGTGCCGTTGCCTTTGACAAAGCCCTGCGTGCCTCGGCCATCCACGCTCATCTTCAAATGCGCCGGCGGTCGCAGCTCCTCCAGCCGGATGCGCCCGGTGTACTTCCCTTTGATAGCGCCGATGCCCAGTTGTAGTGCCGCTTCGTAGGTATTTGCTTCAATCTGATCGAGCCGCTCACATCCCGGCGTGCATCGTTTCAACACGTCGGGGTCAACCAGTAACTGCCACACCTGATCCGGTGAAGCGTTCACGTGATGCTCGCCATGCAACTTCATAGTGTCAGGGAACCCGCGATAGAGCGGTTTGGATGGCGCGTTGCGTGTAGACCTTGGCTAGATGAGCGCGATACTCCGATGAAGCGTGAATGTCCTCGGAGGGATCAACGCCATCCACAGCATGCTCGGCGGCGGCGCTGATCACCGCATCATCGAGCGTTTGACCTTGCAACTGTTGCTCAACGGCTCTAGCCCGATAGGCTGTCGGGCCAACGCCTGTTATGCCGATGGCAACGCTTTGACAAACTTGCTGCGCGTCCACCGTGACGCGCGCAGCCACGCCACACAACGCGAAACCCGATGCCGGCTGCGGCACTTTCAGGTAAGCCGCGCCTGTTCGAGGTGGATCAACTGGCACACGAATCTCCGTCAAGATTTCATCCGATTGCAACGCGGTTGTCAGCAACCCGATGAAGAAATCGTCGCTGTGAATCCACCGTTCACCGCGTGAACTGACTGCTTTCAAACGCGCTGACAAGGCCAGCACCGCTGCCGGAAAATCACCGGCTGGATCGGCATGCGCCAAGCTGCCGCCGATGGTCCCGCAATTTCGTACTTGCACATCGCCAATGGCGGCTGCCGCTTCCGAAAGCAGCGGACACGAGTGCTTGAGCAAGGCTGAGCTTTCAATCGCATGATGTGTGGTCATCGCACCGATGGCGATTTGGTCACCGTCGGCGCTGATATAGCGCAAATCGGCGATGCCACCAAGATCAATCAGATAATGCGGCGATGCCAGCCGAAACTTCATCAGCGGAATCAAGCTATGACCACCGGCCAGGAGTTTCGCTTGCTCGCCGTGTGTCGCCAGTAAATTCAGCGCCTCGGCTAGTGTGCTTGGTTTGAGATATTCAAACGGCGTGGGAATCATCGTCGGTTCCTCCTCAATGGGACGCTCTCAGCAATCGCCAGATTTTCTCCGGCTTCAACGGCATATCAATGTGATGCACGCCGAGCGGCGCCAGCGCATCAACGACGGCGTTGACAATGGCGGGTGTGGCGCCAATCGTACCGGCCTCGCCAACGCCTTTGATGCCGAGCGGATTGACCGGTGAAGGCGTTTCCGTGCGCGACGTTTCAAACCAGGGAATATGAGCCGCCTTGGGAATGGCATAATCGGTCAGCTCGCCGGTGAGCAGTTGACCGAAATCGTCATAGATGGCTTCTTCCAGCAGAGCTTGCCCGATGGATTGCGCGATGCCTCCATGAATCTGCCCATCCACCAGCAGCGGATTGATGACCCGGCCACAGTCATCAACGGCCACATACTTGGATAACTTGACGTGGCCGGTTTCCTTGTCAATTTCTGCGACGACCAGATGAGCGCCAAATGGGAAGGTGAAATTGCTTGGTTCGAAAAAGCGCGTCGCTTCCAGGCCCGGCGTCGTGCCCGGTGGTAGGTTTTTGCATGTGTAGGCTTCCAGCGCGATCTGTTGAATCGTGATCTTCTTTTCCGGGTCGCCGGCCAGCGCGAACACACCATTGTCAAAGACGAGGTCGCCGGCGTCTGCCTGCAACAGATGAGCGGCGTATTGACGAGCCTTCTCTTTGATCTGTTGGACAGCTTGCAAGACAGCGGTGCCGCCCACAGCCGTGGCGCGACTGCCAAACGTCCCAATGCCATATTGCACGACCGACGTGTCGCCATGAAGAACCAGGATGTCTTCCATCGGCACGCCGAGTTCATCGGCGACGATCTGAGCAAATGACGTTTCTTGCCCTTGACCGTGCGGCGACGCGCCACTCAACACGGTGACCTTGCCTGTTGGCTCCAGCCGCACGGTAGCGCTTTCCCATCCGCCGGCTGGCATGGCCGAGGAAGGGCCGAGCGCGCAAATTTCCACATAGGTAGACAGCCCGATGCCCATATATTCGCCGCGCGCGCGCCGCTGTTGCTGTTCCTGTCGAAGCTGAGCATAGTCGGCTATCTGCAGGGCGCGATCAAGGGTTGCTTGATAGTTGCCGCTATCGTACGTCAAGCCGGTGGCCGTGGTGAATGGGAATTCATCCGGCTGAGGGAAGTTTTTCCTGCGCACTTCGACCGGATCAAGATTCAACTGAGCGGCCATCACATCCATGATCCGCTCGAGCAAATAGGTTGCTTCAGGCCGACCTGCGCCGCGATAGGCATCGGTCGCCATGGTGTTGGTGATGACGCCGATGATTTCGTGAGCAATTGCAGGAATTTTGTAAGGCCCCGACAGCATCAAGCCGGTGAGCGTGGGGATGGCCGGTGTCAGCAGTTGGAAGTACGCGCCCAGGTCGCCAATCGTCTTGACGCGCAGCCCGCAGATGGTCCCATCATTTTTGACTGCTAACTCCACTTCATTGATCTGCGCGCGGCCATGAATGGTATTGAGCATGTTTTCACGCCGACTCTCAATCCATTTGACTGGCTTTTTCAGTTGCATGGCCAGGTAGCAAACGAGCGCCTCTTCACCGTAGACGTTGAGTTTGCTCCCGAAGCCGCCACCCACTTCCGGCGCGATGATCCGGACGCGATTCTCCGGCATGCCGATCATCAACGCGATTTGTGTACGGAGCAGATGTGGAATTTGCGTCGAAGACCAGAGCGTCAATTGATGTTCGCCGGACAAGTACTGCGCGACAGCGCCGCGAGGCTCCATCGCGATGGGAATCAATCGCTGATTAACCATCCGTTGCTTGATGACGCGGTCAGCTTTGGCAAACGCTTCATTGATGTCCGAGCCGCCATTGACCGTCATCGTATAGGCGATATTGTCGCCCAGCTCAGGATGAATGACGGGCGCGCCTGGCTCCATCGCCTGTTCGGGATTGACCACGGCGTCGAGCGGCTCGTAATCAATCTCGATCAAATCCAGCGCATCACGGGCGGCATAACGATCCGTTGCCACCACCGCAGCGATTGGCTCGCCGACGTAACAGACTTTGCCCTGAGCCAGCACCGGATGATGCGGCGTTTTCAATCCGGGAAACGACGAGGCACATGGAACAGGGCCGATTTTTCCTTTCAGGTCGTCACCCGTCACCACGGCTACGACGCCGGGCGCGCGGCGGGCCGCTTCGACATCCACGCGGTTGAGTTTGGCATGGGCATAGATACTGCGCGCGATGGCGACATAGTGCATCTCCGGCAATCGGATGTCATCCACATAATGCGATGTGCCGGTGATCAGTCGTGGGTCTTCGGTTCGTTTCACGGGTTGTCCAACGAACTTGTTCGCCATAGGATTTCTCCTGCAAGAAGAGCGTTGATCCAGAGCAGCCGGTCAGGCCGCCGGGCCAGCCGCCATTTTTTCAGCAGCATATTTGACCGCCTCGATAATGTGCTGGTAGCCGGTGCACCGGCAGAGATTCCCCTCGAGGCCATGTCGAATCTCTTCATCCGTGGGATGAGGATGCCGCTGCAGCAACTGACAGGCGGCCAGAATCATCCCCGGCGTGCAATAGCCACACTGCAATCCATGCTTGACCCAGAAGCCTTCCTGCACCGGATGAAGCGTATCGGACGAAGCCAATCCCTCAATCGTTGTGATCTGCTTGCCGTCGGCCTGAACGGCAAAGAGGGTGCACGCCTTGACAGCCTGACCATCGAGCAGAATTGTGCAGGCGCCACAAATGCTCGACTCGCAGCCAATATGCGTTCCGGTCAGCCCGACGACATCACGGATGTAATGAACCAGCAACAACCGCGGTTCAACCTCATGTTGATATGAGACACCATTGATCGTGATCTTGACAGTGTGTTTCACGGCTCGAACCTCCCTGGTTAGACGGGCAGTACCTTATCACATCTCGCAGCATGAGAAAAGCCAAACCGGGACGATTTCCAGCAGCCGACGAAGCAACGTGACAAAAGTTCGTGGCTTTCTTGCGTGCTGCGACGTGTCGCAGCTTTGGCCGGAACGCGGTGACACGTCACTGCCGCCAAAACGTCCCGTCCCCCAAAATGTCCCGGAACTTTTGTCCACCTACTTAGGACTGCCCAGGTGCGCCGCCGACTTGATCGGCATCTTGGCGCAGCGCGACGCGAAATGGCTTACTCGCCTCGCCAAAATAGACGCTGACATGAGGAAATGGAATCTCAATGCCACACTCATCGAAACGTCTCTTGATGCGACGACGCAACTCTCGCCCCACATCCCATTGTCGCAGTGGCGCCGTTTTGACAGAAATTCTGATGGTCACTTGCGAGTTGGCCAAATCGTTCACACCCAGAATCTGGAGTGGCTCCAGGATGAGCGGCCCAAACACCTCGTCAGCGGCCATCTCTTCCCCAACCTGTTTCAGCACAGCCATCACGTGATCTACATCTTCCTTGTAAGCGACGCCGACGTCAATCACAGCGCGGGACCACTCCTTCGTGCGATTAGAGACTTGCTTGATCTCGCCGTTAGGAATGATATGCACCACGCCTTCCACGTCGCGCAATACCAGCGTGCGCAACCGAATCGCTTCAACCAGGCCGCTGGTTTCATTGTTGATGACCACAACATCTCCGATGCGAATCTGATCTTCAAGAATTAAGAAGAAACCGCTGATGATGTCTCGCACCAGGTGTTGCGCGCCAAAGCCAAGCGCCAACCCAGCTATGCCGGCGCCGGTAATCAGCGGCCGGACGTCCACGCCCAATTCACTCAGCGCCATCATGACGGCCACGCCAATGACCAGCACGGCCGCAACACTGTTGATGATCGTGCCTAACGTCTGCGCTCGCTTCTGAGCCTCAGACAGATGGAGCTGATCGCGCTGCTTCACGTAGTCTTCCAGACGAGCCACCGTCAGCCGAATCATTTTCAATAAGACATACGCGCCAATGCCAATGCCCACGATCGTGGTAAATCGAACGCCAATATCGGTGATGGTCAGCCTGAGGTACTTGAAGATCAGCGCCACCCCAATGAGCAGCCAGACAAGTTTCACCACATGTCGCACGGGGGTTAAATGCGATGCCCATTCGGGATGACGGTCTGACAGATTCATTAACCATAACGAAGTAACCTGACTGAGCAACCACACCACTCGCAACAAGACGAGCACGACCAGGACGCGCCGAGTCCAATACAAGATCAATTCAGACAAAGGCAACAGAAACGTAACGGCATACAGCGCCGTGATCAGTAACAACACGAGCAAGGTCTGATCAACAAGCTGCACGATAGTATCGTCAAGCTTGGTTTCTGTCTGAGCCGCCCACTCCTTCAAATAGACCCGGATGATCAGTCGAAGCAAGACACCCGCAACGATGACGGCCAGCGGAACAATCAAATATCGCGCATCAAATCCGAGCCAAGCTGTTAATGAATCGAGCATGAGATTACACGGCCAGTTGGTCAGCCACGATCAAGCGCCGAGCCAAGCTGCTCAACGTCGGCGATGATGTAATCAGGCGAGGGGCAAGTGTTGTCGAGCGTCTTCCTACCACGATCAACCCACACGACGGGCATGCCCACTGCTCGCGCGCCGACAATATCAGCCCACGGCGTGTCACCGACAAACAATACCTGTTCGGGCGGAAACTTCAGCCTGTCCAGAGCTGCCCGGAAGATCGCTGGATGCGGCTTTCTCCAGCCGACTTCACCGGAAATCACAACCGGATCAAAATAGCCAGTCAGCTTATGGTGCTCCAACACACGATAGGCAGTCGGCGGATGATCGAAGTTGGAGACAATGCCGAAGCGATACTGAGAACCAAGCGCGTCCAGCATCGTTCGCCGCTCTGCAGGAAACGACATCACCCGAAACAACTGCTCCATGTGAACCTCAACCAACTGGTCAATGACCGCAGCCGACGGCGCCGCAATGCCCAATTCCATGAGCATCTGGAGAAATCGCTCGTGCGCGAGAATCTCACGGTGCGTCCGATTGCGTTGCTCATCGAGTCGTTGATAGGTTTCAAAAAAGACCTCATAAAACTGACTGAACGGGATGTTCGGATAATGTTGTTGGAGGGCCTGATAAAGCAGTAGGCCAGTCGAACGATGCGACAAGCCACGAAACGTCACCAACGGCAATTGCTCGACACGAAGATCAACGAGCGTGTCGAACAGATCAAACAGAATGGCCTGATAACGAGGCATCAACGCGCCTGACGCAGCATTCGACCATGCAATCGCGTGGACTTCAGCGATAACGTCAAAAATCAGTCTAACGAACCGTTGGGACGAGCCAGACCGACTCGCCCCAACGTGACAGTGTGACTAGGGCGTGTAAACCTGTTCGGAAACTGCATCGCTTTGGACCTGTCCGGGCGATAACAGAACGCGATGGTACTGATGGGTCAACCAACGGCCAAGCATGTTGGCATAGAACGGGCTGCCAAGCACGCCGCTCTGACCGCCGGGGATGATCTGAAATGCGATGACGCCGGCAGGGTCCATATCAGCGACAATGCGACGCGAGGCGCCGCTGCCGAACATGAACGCATTGACGGAGGCCGCTCGCGCGCTGTGGGACGACGCATTGACCACTTGGAATCCACCATTGCGGGCGACGCCAAGCAACTGACTGCTTACATTGGAAAACCCAGCCGCGGGCGGAATATCGAACGGCCCACGCAACGGGTGATCAAAGATGATGCGGTGCAGACGGCCCCAGCGATAATCCTCTTGATTGGTTGAACGACCGAACGCCGCCGCGAATGTGCTGCTGGCCAGCAAATCGAGCGCCTCACGCAGACTGCGTAGAATAATCGTATCGCGTGCCGCTTCCGGTGTCGGCGCTCCAGGCACGCGGAAGAAGTTGATGCCCGAAGCGCCAATGCCTTTGTTGGTCTCGAAGTTGTCCAGCAGATGGCGCAATGCGGCTAACGCTTGATCGCTGCCCGGCAAATTATTTTGCAGGCCAAGCTCGGTCAGCACCGCGTCAATCGTATTGGCGATGATGCGCGCGCGCCACACGCTGTAGATCGTGGCGGCCACACTGTGGCGTATTTCTTCACGCGACGGTTCGGGTAAATTGTCAGGGTCATCGCCCGGATCATACCCTTCACGAATGCCGGTGGGCGTGCTGAAATCCCAGCGCCGCAACCTCGCTACAGCATCAATGATGCGTTGATCGTTGTACAGCGCGCCCAGCTCGCCGGGGGCATCGGCGCTGTTATTGAATGCAGCCAGAATGTACGGCGTCAGAATCTCGGCATCGAGCATCTGATCATTGGCTTGAATCCGCTGCATCCGACGAAGCGAAATCTTATTGCCGCCGGCCAGCGACGCTTCAATCAGTCGCACGACACGTCCCTGACGGAAGCCGCCATCATACCCAACATTGAGGTAGTAAATCCCGCCATTGGGTCGGAGTTGATTCAAGGGGTTATTGTCCAAGGTCGTGCCAATCGGGTCCTGATTGGCATTGGCAATATAACCTTGCGGCGGATTGACCGCATTGGGCAACTCATTGGCCGGCAGGATTTCGTAATTCAACGATTGGCCGGGCTGACGATTTTGCACGGGCAACCATTCGTTTCGCGCGCCGTGTGTGCCATCGCGGATCAAGAACGGCGGGACACCGTCAATCATGCCGGCTTGCAAATCCTCGCGCACAGGCACTTCCACTGTCGTGAAATAGGCGATGTTGCCATCCACATCAGCATAGGCCCAATTCTGGCTGCCAAAGTCAAAGCTCTCCAAGCCCCGCTTGAAATCATCCAGATTGCGCGCCCGCGCCCATTGACGGAACACGTCGAATTCCAGCGTCGAACGCCACCCCGTATATTGCACGCTCAATCCCAACGCGCCAAACAAGACGCGCACAATCGGACCATTGTTGCGCCGTGGCACAACCAACGTGACGCCACCTTCTGCCGGACCCACATTGGCGCGAACCAGATTGTCAACAACACCATCACCAACGCGATTGACCAGATATTTCTGCGGAATCAACACCAGCGGCTCCTCACGTCCCTCAAAGACGGTAAACGCGGGAAATCCATCAGGCCCGTTTCGCAGTTCTTCCAGGTAGACATCGGTCACATCCAATGGATTCACAGTCGCCCCCCAACAAATGCGGTCATTGCATCCCAGCACAACGCCCGGCGCGCCGGCCAACGTCACACCGTTAACATTCATCGGCCCGAACTCAGGGTCGTTGGAAACAATCAAATGCGCTTCGTACCAAATGGGCGGCGTATCTAAGGCCAGATGCGGGTCGCTGGCCAACATTGGATGGCCGGTGGTCGTGTTGCGCCCGCTGATGATCCACCAGTTGCTGCCAATGTCAGCCGCGCGACGATCAAACAGCTCACGCACATACGGGGAGCTATTGATTTCATTCAGATATTCCTGCGCCAATTGTCGCACGGCCGGCGTCATCACCTGAGGCAATCGTCGCAGCGAGTCAATCAACATCTTATTCAGCTTGCTGCTGGATTGAATCTTCGCTTTGGGCATGAAGCCCGGAAGCGAGACCGTCGGATCAAACGGCGCCGAGCGAAAAACATCTTCAAAAAACAACAGCGTCCCGTCAAAGCCAGCGTTATCACCGGCGCTTTGATACGCGCTCAAACTCAACGACAAATTGATCTCTTCGCTGATCGAGTTGGAGAGCGAAAAGGCCAAGCCTTTACCGACGTTGATGCTGTCAATTGGCGTCCAGGCCGGAATCGCTTGCCGGGAGATTTCCAACGCCCGATATTCGGGCGGCAACGGTTGACTGGAATCGTTCAGCCAGGCATTGACACCGTTGGAATAAGCTTGAAACAACGCCTGCATGGGCCGTCCATACGACGCGAATGATTCACGCGCCGCGCGATCCAGCCCAAGCGTCCGGAGCTGAATGTCTGAACTGAGCGCGCCTTGCCCAAACAGTTCCGCTAACCGACCGCTCACCTGCCGCCGACGAACATCCATCTGAAAGAAACGATCCTGCGCATGCAAATAACCCAGCATGAAAATAGCGTCATGATCGTTTTCAGCGTAGATGTGCGGAATATAATTGGAATCACGCACCACACGGACAGGCGCACGCAGTCCGCTCAATGTCACTGATTGGACGGTCGTGGCTTGCCCGCTCTTGAGCGTGAAGCTCCATGGAACAAACATCACGATCAAGAGTGACACAAACGTCAACAACCAAATCTGTCTTTTCATAAGCCTCCTCTCTTTGTTTCAGGATGACAAACTCCACCAAACCCTCCTCGATAGACTCAACGTTCGGGATGGAGGCTCAAGCATATTGACGCTCCCAAGCAGTGTCAAGCAAATTTCCCACCACTGCATCACCACATGGTTATATCAATAGTCGGGAGAAAGGCCATGCGTGATGAAGCGACATGGAGAGCCGGAGCAGCACTTGTCAAGCAGCAGTCTTCGATCTTGTATTCGCATTTGGTACACTCCCCATGCCACGCTCGTTTCATCTCAGCCGCGCCAGCGGCGCCTGCGAAGGTACCAGACGTGCAACGTCTGGAACAGCAGAGCGAACCATCTTGGCGCGTTGCAGACGCGCCAGAGCGACGCGCGTGTGGCCTGCAATTGGACAGCATGAACGAGCCGATGAGGGAACGAGTGGCGCTTTTGAAGGCGTGATGGATTGGGAATGATGCCCACCCAGACGTTGCACGTCCGGCTACCACCGTCTGGGCGGCTGCCGCCGCTGCTGCTTGGGGTCAACGGGCGTTCGCACGGGGACACCTACAAAGAACACGGTCTTTTCCTCCTGCAATTGGTATGAGCCACGACAAAAACTTTGCGAGCAAGTTTGTTTGAATCGAGTTGGCTTTCAGGATATAGTATCTCTCCCTTCGGAGAGAGAACCGACCGGGATCATCAAGGGAAGTTGTGAGGATATGGAAATTCCAGGTCTTGATCTGATTACGGCTGACCTCGCTATAGACTTAGGCACAGTCAATACGATGATCTATCGCCGTGGGCGTGGCATTTCCGTCAGTGAACCATCGTTGGTGGCCATTGACGAAGTCAACGAAGAAGTGGTGGCCGTTGGCACAGAAGCATTAGAGATGGTTGGACGCGAAGCGGAAGGCGTGCGCGTCGTTCGTCCGGTGCAGCATGGCGTCATCGCTGAATTGAACCTGACGCAAATGATGCTGGAGCACTTCATCCGCAAAGCGCGTGGTATTCGTGGTCGGCTGAGCCGCCGCGTCATCATCGGTGTGCCCAGCAGCGCCACTGAGGTGGAACGCAACGCCGTGCGCGAAGCTGTGCACGGCGCCAATGTCGGTCGCGTCTATTTGGTCGAAGAAGGCCTGGCAGCGGCACACGGCGCCGGCGTCAAACTGACCGGCCCAGAAGCAACGATGGTTGTGGACCTAGGCGGCGGCACCACCAGCGTCGCCGTGGTGGCTCGCTCTGGCATCATCTTTTCTCGCTCTGAGCGCATTGGCGGGCTGGACATGGACGAAGCGATCATGCAGATGGTCCGACAAACACATGAGCTGATCATTGGTGAACGAACAGCCGAGCGCGTCAAACTCGAGCTGGGAGCAGCCATGCTGCTGGACCCGCAACAAGAGACAAAAGTCACCGGTCGGCTGCTGGACGCTTCTGGCTCACCCCAGCATCGGCTGGCCAGCGTCACCGTCACCCACCAACAAGTCTACGAAGCTATTCAACCGATCCTGAAAAAAATGTTGGCCGTGGTTGAGCAGTCCATGCAAGAACTGCCGCCTGAAGCGGCCGGCGATGTGCTCACGCATGGCATCACACTGACTGGCGGCACAGCCCTGCTGGCCCGCATGCAAAAACGTATGGAAGAGGATTTGAAAGTGCCCGTGAGAGTCGCCGAAAATCCCACGCAAGCTGTCGTCCTGGGCATGGGGCGGTTCTTCGATGATGCACGATTGCTGCGCCAGATCATCCGTCGAGAAGATGTGTCGTGGTGGCGCGAATATCTGACCGCTACCGAGTGAATGCCACCGGAGCAGCCTCGGCCAACACCAAGCCAGGACTGTATCAGCGAATGATTGAGGGCGTGCATCAACCCTTCAATGATTGATCGGTTCAACCCGCGCGCGTCGCGCGTCAATTGATGAAGAGTCGGCTCACGCTACCGACGGTTTCCTCTGCGCCCGCGCCAAGATCATCAAGCAAGCGAGCCCGCACGCGATCACAAACCAATCGCCCCATCGTGTGTAAACGGTCTCGGTGGCTGCCAACGCCGACGAGTCAATCGTCCATTGCCTGATGGCCGTTTCAAACAATCCCGTCGGCTCGATCAGTTGACCGTCGGGCTCGATCAACACGGTCACGCCGCTATTAGTCACACGAATCAGCGGCCGAGCATTTTCAACAGCGCGAAAAATGGCATGTGCCAAATGCTGGTTCGCGCCTGCCGTCGGACCGAACCAGGCGTCATTGGTCACTTCAATCAATAACGTTGCGCCGCGTCGGGTCAGGTGGCGGGCAATGCTCGGCTCAGCCGATTCAGAGCAGATGAAACTGCCGATCCGTTCATGCGCTATCGGCGTCAGCGTGAACTCATGCCCCGGCGTGAAATCACCGACCAAGGCCGATACCCGATCCAGCCACGGCAGCACGTCACGCAGCGGAACGTATTCGCCAAACGGCATCAACCGAATTTTTCGATATTCCGAGAGGAGCGTTCCATCTGGAGCCAGAACGGCAACGCTATTGTGTATCTGATCAGGCGGTGTGTGACCGATGATGTTCAGCAGCAGATGTATTCCGAATCGCTCAACGAGCTGGCGAGTCTGCACCCACAACTGAGGCGAGTAGACGGGTGAAATGGCCAAGGGCGACTCAGGCCAAATGATCAAATCAGGTGATAACGGGTCGGCAGCAATAGCTTGGTAGGTCAAGCTCAGCAGTTGCTCGAAACTGGCCTGAAGTACCATCGGATCGGCATGGCTTGCCACGTCGGTATTGGGCTGAATGGCGACGACACGCAACCCGCTCTGCTGCGAACAATGGGGCGGTCGCCAACGCCAACTTGTCCACATGAACGCCAGCATGAGCGCGAAGACGCAAGCAAGCAACTTCCACCAACGCCGATGCAGTTGCCGTTTCAAGCCCACCTGCGCTAAGAGAGCCAGCAGCGTCGCTACCATCACCAACATGAAACTGACGCCGTAGACCCCTGTCCACCGCGCATACTGCATGGTTGACGGAGCAAAGGCTTGACTGTATCCGAGCGCATTCCATCCCATCCCTGTCACCTGAAGTCGTAACCACTCCATGACAACCCACAGGGGAGGCGCTAGCCAGTAACCGCTTCTTCCGCCTCGGAGGATAGCCAATCTGAGGCCGGCTGTCACACCGCCCCAAAATGCCCCGGAAACTATCACCGGAATAGCCGCTAGCCCGTAAGCGAGCCAAGGCGCGATACCGCCATAATGAATCATCGGATAAGTGATCCAATAACAACTGCCATAAAAGAACACACTGCCGGCTAATAGGCCATAAAGAAAACTGCTCTTCACAGTCAACGGCTGCGTTCCCACTGCTACCAATAGCGGCGTCAGGCTCAGCCAAGCCAGATACCAGAGGTTGAAATCTTGAAACGCAAGGATTGTGAAGACCGACGTGAGCAAACTCAGCCCGAAGGGAGTCCATGCTCGAATCAAATCTGGCATCGGTAGAGCAGCGACTGGGGAGGTCAACAAGGCATCGTGGCCGTGAGGTCTGCTATTGAAGAGGTCATGACAGGAACATTGGGTGATCGGCTCATGGTTGCCCAATGATCGTCACGTTGGACAAGCCTTGATTGCGCAATTCATTCATCGTGCGAACAGCCGACTCACGATCAACCCACGGGCCGAGCATCACAACAAAGCGCGGCGCGCCCGATTCTGAGAGCTGTTTCTCCGTGTAGGCGCTGACAAAACCACGACTGCGCAGTGTTCTGGCCAGCGCTTCGGCTTCCTGAGCCTGATCAAAGGCGCCAGCGCGAACCGAGAAATTTCTTGCCACGCCCTGCTGCGTTGGTGAAGACGCAGCACCGGCATTGGAGGAAGCGGCACCTCGACTCGAGTCGGATGGCACAGCAGATGCAGCCGATTCGGCTGGCTTACCTGAAGCGTCAGCGGGAGCCGATGGCCCCGGACGATCAGCCGGCAATGATGTTGACGCTGTGTCGGCTGAAGAAGCAGAAACCAACCCGCCTGCCACACTCTCTCGCTGTGCACGTGGTGCCTGCGCGCGCTCTTGCCCGGTCGGAGCCGGTGAGCGTGACGATCCCAGCCGCGTGGCTGCATCAGGCCCTTGCGCTGACCACTTACCAACAAACAAACCAAAGGTAAAGAACAGGGCGCACAACGTCACGCCGGCAATAAACAAGATAATCAATTGGCGACGATCCAATAAGTCGTTTTTGACCATGCTGCGTTCTCCATCAAACTGTTAGCAGAGCGGTTTCATGTGCGTTCGTTGGTGAGGATGAAACCACTCCACATCTTCCGTCTCAGAGATCAAACCTTTCATCCCAGAACCAGTCAACCGTTTGACATGCGGCTCTGATGTTCTTGTCCGACCGGCTAAGCCCTTGCTGCTGCTGACAAGGGGCAGCAAATGTATCACAAATTCCACGCGCCCGTCACCTGTTGGCCAGAGGTTGCAGCTTGTTCTGGCGCGAAACCTGCATCCGCGCATTGACACATCAAATTCAAACGGCTCCTCTGAAAAAGTGGCACAGGCGTTCCTGCCTGTGGCGTTTTTCATCGTTTCTGGGCGTCGTCCCGCACGACATGAACAACTCCTCTGAAAATAACATTTGAGCGATTCCTCGGAAACACCACTGCTGAACACAGATGGACAGTACCAATTGCGGGTTGAAGAATTCGGTTCTATCCGCTCAGACGCATTCTACGCGGGGGCCCACAGCGAGGCCCCCATACAGGCCTGCCCGCTTTCCTGGCAAAAACGCGAGCCACAGCCACTCTGTACGGGCGGCTCGCCGTGGCCGCCCGACTCCTCTGCAAATAACCATTTTCATGCTTCGTGGCGAGCACGGAGCTCATGGGCGATTCCTTCGAAAATGACCATTTTCATGCTTCGTGGCGTGCCTCAGCATATAAGCGATTCCTGCGAAAAATTTCCTCACGGAGACACTAAGAACACAAAGACCGGCCAACCAGCGCCGCTGCCGTGCTCTCCGTGTCTCCGTGTGAGTCCTTATCATTGTGGTGTGGCGAGCGCGGAGCTCATGGGCGATTGCCTTGAAAATCCCTGAGAGCGCACCCCTGTGGGCGTGCTTCCCCTCAAACTAACACAGGCCCGCTGCAAGCAGGCCCTCCCAGCATAAGCCCATTCGCAAACCGCTTTAGGTTGAGCGATGCGCAGCGCCCTTCGATTGATCGAACCATTGTGAAATCAGTTCGACAGGCAAAGGAAAGACAATCGTCGTGTTCTTCTCAACGCCGATTTCAGTCAGCGTCTGCAAGTAGCGCAATTGAATGGTGAGCGGTTGCGTGGCCAAGCGGGCTGCTGCTTCTGTCAGTTTTTCTGAAGCCTGCAACTCGCCATCAGCATGAATAATTTTCGCTCGCTTCTCGCGCTCGGCTTCGGCCTGCTTGGAAATTGCGCGGATCATCTCTTGCGGCAAGTCAACGGCCTTGATTTCAACCATGCTGACTTTGATGCCCCACGGGTCAGTATGCCGGTCTAAGATTTCCGCCAATCGCGCATTCAGCTCTTCACGTTTGCTTAACAGGTCGTCCAGCTCGACTTCACCCAACACGGAGCGGAGTGTGGTCTGAGCCAGTTGCGACGTGGCATAGAGGTAGTTCTCGACTTCCACCACGGCTTTATTGGCATCAATCACCCGAAAGTAGATAACGGCATTCACCTTGACGCTGACATTATCTCTGGTGATGACATCCTGCGGTGGAACATCGAGCGCCACTGTTCGCATGCTAATGCGCACGAGTCGCTGAAAGGGCGCAATGACAAATCGAATACCCGGACCAAGCGGCTGCGGGCGAAGGTGACCAAACGTGAAGACAACTCCCCGCTCGTATTCATTGATGATCTTGACCCAACTTAGTACCCAAACGACCAAAAGAATGATCGCCACCGACATTCCGGTAACCAGTTGCTCCAATTGTATGCCAGGCATCATGATCCACCTCCTCAAAAAATGGACGCCATAAGGCGGGTTGGACGGATCAGCGCCGATTGCCCGTCAGCCGACATCGGCTCAATCGGCGGCAGCCGCGACTTCTTAACGTTCATTGCTGCTGGCTTGCATCGGCTTCGTCGGTGACAGCAAAGCGTTGAGGGGGCACCCACGGCTCAAGCGCCTCGACGTGCAACATCAACCCGCTGAGCCCAGTCACACGCACGCGCGCGCCTGGCGCAATCGGCGCCTCAGCTCGTGCATTCCACAATTCTCCGTGCACAAAGACGCGGCCAATAGGGTTGATCTCCGTTTGCGCAACACCGATCTTTCCGATCATCCCCAACTCGCCGGTCACTACCTTCTGGCTCCGACTTTTCAATGCCAATCGCAGAATCACGTAGAGCGCCACAGCCAGCGGAATCGCTACGGCGATGGCGATGGCCGGTCGAATCCGAATGGCCGGATCAGGCGCATCTACCAGAATCAACGCGCCAATGACCAACGAGACGACACCCCCTGCGCCGAGGATACCGAATCCCTGCACTTTGGCCTCAGCAATGAATAATCCTATTGCCAAAATCATCAGAATGACGCCGGTCAAGTTGATCGGCAACAGGTTGAATCCATAGAGCGCCAGAATCAGCGCAATCCCGCCCACGACAGCCGGAATAATCGCTCCCGGATTATTGAACTCAAAATACAAACACAACAGACCAATGGCGCCGAGAATGAGCGCAATGTTCGGGTCAGCCAAAAGACTCAACAATCGCTCGCGCAACGTCGGCTTAATGGGCACGACAGCCTGCCCACTGGTGCGCAGCGTTACTTCCCGACCATCCACGCGTTTCAGCGTCCAACCATCCAGCTTCTGTAACAGATCAGTCAAATCATTGGCAATGAAATCAATCAAGTCTTCTTTGAGCGCTTCTGTCTCCGTATACGAACGACTCTCGCGCACCGCCGCTTCCGCCAGCGTGATATTCCGACCGCGCTTTTCAGCAATTGATCGAACATAGGCGGCAGCATCATTTTCGGCCTTTTGGAATAGCGATTTATAACGTTCTTCATCCAATCCCAAGGCGACCGGATGCGCCGCGCCCGTATTGGAACCTGGTGCCATCGCCGCCACATCAGCCGCCATGAGAATGAAAAATCCGGCTGACGCCGCCTGCGCGCCACTGGGCGCAACATACACGATGATCGGGACCGAAGAGGTGAGGATGCGCTCGACAATGTCGCGCATGGAACTGACTAACCCACCGGGCGTCCGCAGCCGAATGATTAGCGCTTCAGCGTTATTCTGCGACGCCACCTGGATCGCCCGAGTGACTAATTGGGCGCTGCCAGGATGCACTTCGTCGTTGAAATCTAACAACACAATCTCGGCTCGCGCCGGCCCAACACAAGCCAGCACGACGGCAAGCGCCATCAACAGTGTTCGTATCGCTCTCATCGGTATCTATAATGTAGCACAGAACAACGCGGAGCGTCAGGCGCAAGCGGTCGCCAAGGTTGTTGATGAGTCGGCGCGTCAAGGCCCTGACACGTGGCGCAGCCCCAGCTCTCTTGCTCCTGCAAGCGGAGGGCTTAATGAAAGGCCAATGAGCTATCAAACAAGAAAAATTCGAACTCGACACCGGCGCCGCTCCAACCCTCTCAATCTTGCAGGCTGCTTGCGCAGATCAGCGGAAACCAGCTATGAGTCATGCCATACGCGCACAGAAACCGTAGACTACTCTTTTGGACGTTCAGCTCCTGCTCTCCTGTCGCTTCATCAAACGTGGCCTTTCTCAGCAATCACCCATGTGCAACAACACGCCACGAACAGTGAAAATACAATTCTTTGGTGAGCTTCGTGTGTTTCGTGGGCGATTTTCAAGATAAAGTCAGGAGCGGATGAGAATGCGTTTTGGAGTGCGGCGGCAAGCCCAAAGGGCGCGACGCCGCTTTGGCCTGGTGCGGAGTGTCGGGAAGAAGGCGCCGTCGCCGCTTCGCTCTGCCGGCGCACTCCAAAGATAAAGTCAGGAGCGGATGAGAATGCGTTTTGGAGTGCGGCGGCAAGCCCAAAGGGCGCGACGCCGCTTTGGCCTGGCGCGGAGTATTGGAACCAAAAGCGCCGTCGCCGCTTCGCTCTGCCGGCGCACTCCAAAGATAAAGTCAGGAATCGCGCATGAGCTCCGCGTCCGCCACGAACGATGAAAATACAATTCTTTCGTGAGATTCGTGTGTTTCGT
>JANWZE010000064.1 GCA_025054955.1 Blastocatellia bacterium
GAACCAACATCCATACTCTACAACCGCCCAGGGAAAGACTACGCGGGCGGCCACAGCGAGCCGCCCGTACAGCCCCACCATCGAACCAACATCCATACCTTAACCATCTCGCAGGGAAAGACCTTTTTCGTGAAGCTAAAAAGCATGGCCACTCCTGAACGAATGAATGGGAATGCGCGATCTTCACGCGGCATTTGCTCTCACAACGATTTTCAGATGGCCGCTCAGGCTCAAAAGCCCGTCAGAAGTGGGCAGCATGAGCGTCAGGAAGGAACACGCAAGTGAACCCCGCTATAAGCGCCTGAAAACTGCTTGACGCCTTTTCCCGTGTGGGCTAGCTTTGTTTCCTAAGAGCGGAAGATAAAAGGCTATTCAGTGGATTGACTCTTCAAGCTAATCTGAGAGCTATTGTGTTGACGGAGGGATCAGTATGAGCAAACCCACAGCATGTTTATTAACGGCGCTAATCGCAGTCTGCTTTCACCTGGTAGGCGCGCCATCAGCAGCAGCGGTGCAATCTCAGGCAGCAGCGGCGGCATTGGAAGGAACCGTGGTAGACCCGACTGCGGCTGTCGTTCCTGGAGCGACGGTCACAGCTACGAACAAAGAGACCGGCTTGACGCGCACAGTGGTGACCGATGAGCGCGGTCGCTACGTGCTCTCACTGCTGCCGCCGGGTGATTACACTGTCACGGTGAACAAGGAAGGGTTCGCCGAGGTGAAATTCGACACAGTCACGCTGCGGGTCGGCGATACGGTGAGTCTTGAAGTCCGGCTTGAACTGGCCACCTTGCGCGAAGAAACGATCATCGTCGCGGCTGACCAACTGCCTCTTATCGAACCGACACGGACACATACAGGGACGGTCATAGACCGACTGGCGATTGACAAACTCCCGCTCAACGGACGCAACTGGACAGAACTGGTGCTGCTCACGCCCGGCGTCACCGACGCTGACGATTTCGGCAATGTCTCGTTTGGCGGCGCGGATCGGGTCTCCAACAACGTGCAAGTGGACGGCGCCGACAACAACAATGCCTTCTTCGGCGAAATTCGTGGACGCACGCGCGCGCCGTTTCAGTTCAGTCAGGAAACCATCCAGGAATTTCGCGTCGGCAACAACACGTTCGCCGCGGAGTTTGGTCGGGCCGGCGGCGGCATCGTCAACGCCATCACCCGTTCAGGCACGAACAATTGGCGTGGCAGTGGCTTTTACTACATCCGCGATGATCACTTCAACGCCAATAATACTGTGAATAAATCGTCACGGCCGCCCATTCCGCGACCCAAAGAGCGACGGCAACAATTCGGCGGCAACCTGGGCGGTCCACTGGTGCGCGACAAGCTGTTCTTCTTTTTCAATTATGACCAGCAAATTCGCAACGAGCCGCTCGGCGTGATCCTGAGCCGCGACGTAGAAAATGATATAGCGTCGCTGCCACCGGCCATACGCGCGCGTGCCGAAGCGTTTTTCTTCCCGCTGGCCGGCGCTGTGCCGCGCGACTTCGATCAGATCAATTTCTTTCCGCGTCTGGATTGGACGATCACACAAAACCACTCGTTAACGGCGACGCACAATTTCCAGCGGTATCGCTCGACGAATGGCGTCTTTTCGCAGCCGACAACCGACGATTCGATATACTCCAACGCTCGCAACTTCACCGACAGTTACACCACGGTCATATCGCTCAATTCCGTACTGACGCCATCAGTGGTCAACGAATTTCGCTTCAACTTTGTGTTCGATCACGTCGGCGATTACGCCAATGCGCCGTATTTGCCGCAGATCAGCGTGCGTGGCTTTGCGCTGGGCGCACGCAATTTCCTACACGGGCGGCCTGGCGAGTTTCCGGGACGTTACACCAAGGAGCAACGCCAGCAGTGGATTGACGGGTTGTCTATCATCAAAGGGCGTCACACGATCAAGGCGGGATTCGATATCAACCGCGTCGTGGATCGGAATTACTTCGCGCTCAACGTCAACGGCACATACAGCTTCTCCAGCGTGAACGATTTTCTGCAAGGCAACTTCAGTAGCTTTCAGCAACGCTTCTTCGCGCCTGATGTCACGCCGTTGGTTCGACAGACAGGCGTTGATTACGGGTTTTACATGCAAGACACGTTCCGATTGACCAACCGGCTGACGCTCTATTACGGGCTGCGCTATGACCTGCAAACGCTGCCGGACCCAATTGTCGTCAACCCTGATGTGCCGGAAACAGGCATCATCAACGAAGATAAAAATAACTGGGGACCGCGCTTCGGCTTCGCCTACAGTCCCTTTGGCGACAACAAGACAGTGATTCGTGGCGGCTACGGCATCTTCTACGGGCGCACGCCAAATCTGCTGATTAACGATGTGCTGACCAACAACAATGTCTATTCGTTCAACGTGTTCTTGAGCGCCGACGATGCGCGACAGCTTGGCATCACGTTTCCGGCCTTTGAAACGCTCAATCCGCTGAATCTGACGGCAGCCACCTTTGGCGGACTGAGTCAGCCGCCTGCCGGCTTCAGTCGTCGAGACCCGTTCAGCGACCTGCGCGTGTTTGCTCCTGATCGAGTGAATCCCTACATTCAGCAAGGCAACTTCGAGATCGAGCGCGAGCTGATCGCCAGCACAACCGTTGCTGTGACGTACTTGTGGACGAAGGGAACTCACTTGATGCGCGTCACCAATACGAACGTGATCCCGCCAACCGGATTCTCAACGATTAGCGAACTATCGGCTGACCGCCGCACCATCGTTCAATCGGTCCGCTTGCCGCGCATTGGTGTGACCACCGTTGCACTACGCCCAAATCCGTTTTATCGGCAAATTTTGACGATCCAGAGCGCATCCGATTCGGTCTATCATGGCATGGCGTTGCGCGTCAATCGTCGGTTCCGTCAAGGATTCTCGATGCTCTTGTCATACACGTTATCCAAGGCGATTGATAACATCGGCATCGTGGATGAGCGCAATTCGCTGGGTGGGTTCTCCAATTTGCTTGATCCGTTCAACGCGCGGCTGGATCGGGGTCCGTCGGACCTGGATCGCCGGCATCGGCTGGTGATCAGCGGCATTTGGGAAATGCCGTTTTTCAAGCGCGCCAACAACGCGCTGGTGCGACATCTGCTGGCCAATTGGAGCTGGAGCGGTATTGCGACGGTAGCCAGCGGTCGTCCCATCTCGGCTGAGGTCAATAGCACGTCATCTTCAGCCGATACCGATTTCAACGAAGACAATGTGATCTTCGATCGCGTGCCGTTTTATGGCCGCAACGCTTTCCGAGGACCGGATCAACGCTATGTAGACCTCGGACTGCGCAAGGAAATTGCCCTGGGTGAACGAAAGAGTTTGGAATTCATCTACCAGGTCTTCAATGTGGCCAATCATGCTCAGTTTACTATTGTCAATCGGAGCATGTACGATTCGGCGCGAACTGGCGGCGTTAATAACCGGCGATTCGTGTTGACACGACGGAACGATTTTCTGGCGCCGATCAGCGCGCGTCGAAATCGGGATATGCAATTTGGCCTGAAGTTCAAGTTCTGATTGATTGACCCGGTCAGGCTGGTTTGATACTATCTCTGGCCCGGTTTGAGTCAATTCTATATTCACGTGTGAAGCATGATGTCTGAAATCTGGCTCTCGCAGGGATGATTGTGGTTTCAGCTCATGCTTCACACGCAGAGCTTCAAGGAGGAGCATCTTTATGAATCAATTGAAATGGCTTGTATCCCTCGCGATTGTAGCCTGCGCGACAATTGGTGTCTTTGCTCAAGCAGTCATTATTGACGCGGTTGTGACAGGGCGGCAGATTGCCGATGCCAATGGAACAAACGTGGCTGCACCAAACAAAGTGGCGGTGACGGCCAATGGTTATGTGTTCACCGATATATCTGACGCTGCCAATGAACGAGTCTACCTGGCCGATGTCTCAACGACTCCGCCAAGGATTACATTGTTGACCGATGAAAATGCATTACGGGACAAAATTGATGCGGTCAACGGCGCTATGGCTCGTCCGGCGGCAGTTAGCATTCAGTCAGTCGGCGTGGCCGATGATGGAAGCATCATTCTAGCCAGCGATCAAAGCGGCGCTGAATCGGGCATGATTTTCCGCGTGAACCCGCAAACCAGAAATATCACGTTGCTGGCTGGACTGGATGGTCCGCCGACGCAAACCTCTGTTGAAGGCATAGCCTTCATTGCTGTCCGGGGCAAGACGATTTATGTCGTCCTCGAAGCGAACTTCGGCGCCCTCAACGGCGATAGCATTGCGATAGTCAGCGTGGACGCGCCTGATGGCGGCAGGACGCCGGCCCAAGAGTTTGTCGGAGAAGCTGAGCTGCGAAATATACTCGGTTTTACCGATCCGCTGGCCTTCAGGCCTGTCGGCTTCTTGCCGAATGGCAATCTAGTGATCTCCAACAGCGCGGCGGCAGCCGCTTCAGATGACATTCTGGAAATTAACACGCAAACCGGCGCGGTCACATTGCTGGTGGCCGCTACTGACATCGAAGCCGACATTGGCGCAGCGGATATTGGCCCCAACGGCGGCGCGGTGGATACCGACGGCACATTGTACCTCACTAACGCATTCGGCGTTGGCGATACTGATGACGGCGTGATCATCGTGCGCAATCCTGGCGGCGGTCGAGGCAACGCCGCCATGCTGGCTACTGAAGCTCAGATCATTGCTTCGCCCAGTATTGTCAACCCGGCTGGCGATCCGATTACGGGCCTTTTCATCATCAACGCTTCTGCTGTCTCTCCGAGGCGAGGCACGGTTGTCTTTGCGGACGGCAACTGCGATTGCCTGATACGCATTCGACAGCAGTAATCCACATCTTCACCACTACGACAGGGTTTCAAGCCGGACGCCGGCTTCAAGCCCTGTCACGCTTGCGAAACATAGCCCACGAAACGCGCCGACAACGCGAAAGAATCTCATCTTCATCGTTCGTGGTGTGCGGTTGCACACAAACAATTCCCTCAGGCCTTCACTGGAGGATCAAGTCGGCGCGACTGCGCGGCAATAACTGATAGCCGCTGTCAAACGGACGAAAGCGATCAAATTGGCTCAGAATGCCCACCACGCTGAACCGGCCTGATGGGGTGGTCATGCCTGGAATGCCCGTCTCGCGCAGAATGCGCAGCGTCACCTCACCAGTTCCATCGCCGATCAAGAGGTTTCCATTGTTGTTACTCGATGGAATTGAGCCATCAATGACTCGCACGTTATCCACGCGCACGAGCATTCCCTCGACCGTCTCGTCAAGCTGAGCGATTGTCCTCACAAGCGGGGTGACGCTGCCGCCCACGCCGAGCCTGCTTGCGCCGAACGGAGATGGGAAGGGAGCATTGGGCAGCGGATTGGTGACATCCAACATCAAGACGCCATTAAACACTGAGAGGCGACCGGTGACCGAAAGGAGGTCGCCCAGAACCGCTTGCAGGTTCGTCGAGCGCAAACGAAAAACATTGATGCCGGCTGTGGCATCTTGCACGTAAATATCACTGTTGCTACTGCTGAATGTTCCGTTGCTAACCGTCACGGTTCCCACAATGCGCGCGGGAAAACCAAGAAACTGCGGAACGCCCCAGTCGTCATTGACGCGCAACGCCGCAATGGGCGTTGTGCCGGCGAAGTAACCGCCGCGCGCGACTGTGATCTGTCCGGCTCCGTCGCGTGCTCTCACCTCATACTGAACACGCGCGCCATCAGGTTGAGCTGGAATCGTGCCGATGAAATCCGTGTTGGACACGCGGCTCAACTCCACTGTCGTGCGTTCACCATCGTTGATTGAATACGTCAGCGTCGCCGAATCAATCACACCGGAGTTATCGGCGATCTGCGCTTGAATGATGACGCGCTCATCGGAGCGAGGCAGGAGCGGCAAGTGCGTCACGATCACCGAGGGTGGAAAATCCGTGCGAAGGCCAGCTTCAGCGCCATCCTCAGCAAATGGTATTCGCGGCAAGCGGGCGCTGGTGACAATGTAACCGTTGCCGTTTGTTTCTACCGTGATTGTGCCACGAGCAACGATGCCTTGATGACTCACGCTGCTGCCGGAAGGACTCTGCTGATTTTGAAAAACAAACGGTGGACGATTGGCCGGCGCGTCGGCATCTGGCGGTGTCGGGCGCTGACCGCTGGTCGGCGTTGTGTTGATAAACAAATCGAGCGCCTCAACCGATGGATGCCCGAAGGTGTTGGTTCGTCCTGCTTGCACGATGCCGACCTCGGCTTTGAGCGCAGCGAGGAATGTCGGGTTGCTACTGGTGTTGCTGCCGTGGTGACTGAGTTGCAGAACGTCCACATCGCCGACCAATTGCGCGACAGTGGATTCAACATCCGTCGTATTGTTGCCGCCGCCGGTCAGGTCGCCAGCCACGAAGAAATCGAAATCACCATACTGAATGAGCAAGCCGATCGAGGCCGAGTTGTCGCGTTGATCGAATTGATCGGTGCGACCGAAGATGCCGACACGTCCACCGCTAGCCAATTGCCCGTTGACAACCAAGCAAGTCGCCGTCGCACCGCCGCCCAGATCAATCACCTGACCGGCGCGCATCGTCGCACGCACTGGTCGAGCAGCGTTCAGGTAGGCTGTAATGGCGGGATTGCTGGTAACGGTCAGGTCGCCACTGTCATAAGCGATGCCGGGAGCGAATCTGGCCGCCACTTCATCCAGCCCGCCGATGTGATCGGCATCGTAATGCGTGGCCACCATCACATCCAAGCGCGTAAGCCCTGCGCTCTCCATGAACGGAATGATGGCTGACGTGCCGGCGCCATCCGGTCCACCATCTATCAGCATGGTCTTGCCCGTCGGCGAAACGACAAGCGCAGCATGACCCTGACCAATGTCAATGAAATAAATTCGCAACAGACCGGCTTGCGGATGAACCAACGGCATGAACCACGCCACGCAGCTCACGACCAAACAACCGATAAATACTCTCGTTTTCATAGAACGGCATTATACAGCAAGGCCGTTTGATCCGCCCACAAACCGGCCTGTTGCCGATTTTTCTCGTCTCAGCCCGGACGCGTGCGTCGTCAACAGCCCTACCGGCGGCTCATCGCCGGCGGCCGCATCTTCTGAGTAGGTGGACAAAAGTTCTGGGACATTTTGGGGGACGGGCAGTTTTGGAGCGCGGTGACGTGTCACCGCTTCCCGACCAAAGCCGCGACACGTCGCAGCACTCCAAAAACGCCCCGACCTTTTGTCACATTACTTGGTTGGTTTCCTCGACCCCGCTTGGTTCCATCGAGGCGATGCGACTGGAGGCTAGAAAAACGGTCTGGCCAAACCGCCGAAAATCGAAACGGCGAGCCAGCCAATCACCATGTACGCGATCCAACCGATGAGGCACACCACCACGGCGCGTCCCGTCGTAGAATAATCGAGCGCCTGCCGCACAGCCACGACCATCGCGATGAGCATGAGAATCGAACCGACCAGCGACGCAATCCAGCCAAGCACCGGAATGACACCAAGAACACGAATGACGCCGGGCGCGCTGGCAAAACCAATCGTGCGCAACAACTCGCCATGCGTCGCCCGTGTCTGCGGCTCGGCGAACCAGCGCGTGCCGATGTAGTACGTCAGATAGGCCCAGATGAACCATCCGACAAGTCCCGCGATGGTTCCCAGGACAAGTCCTTTGACACCCAACGTGCTGATGCTGCCGATGCCGGCGGCCACACTGGAGAGAATGACGACCGTCATGGCCTGCCCCATGGCCATGGGGTCTCGCTCCACTTCCTCATACAAACTGACATCGAGCCGGGCTGCGCGAATCATGCGCTGTTGCAAATTCGACATTGGGACCTCCTTAGAAAGGATTTTGCTTCACCCACCTGCGGGCAGGATTGCGCCGCGGCACTCGCCCAAACCAATACGAGCAAATCCGTCGCGAGCGCAGTAACCACGTATGATGACTTCATCGCCGTCTTCCAGAAAGCGTCGTGTCTCGCCGGTCGGCAACTGGATTGGCTCCGTGCCGCGCCACGTCAATTCGAGCAAACATCCGCGCGAGTCTTTCGTCGGCCCTGAAATCGTTCCGCTGGCCAGCAAATCGCCCGCGCGCAGATTGCAGCCGTTGCTCGCATGATGCGTCAGCAGTTGCGCGACCGTCCAGTACATATCCCGAAATGTGCCACGACTCACTCGCGCTGGCGGGATGCGCTGCTCGCGCATGAGCGACGTACTCAACTCCACTTCCACGGTCACATCAATGCCGCCGTGTTGTTGATCGTCAGGCGCATGCAGGTAGGGCAGCGGCGGCGGGTCGCCATCGGCTCGGCGCAGCGCCGGCACGCGATACGGCGCCAGCGCCTCCATTGTCACAATCCAGGGCGAGATCGTGGTGGCAAAACTCTTGCTGAGAAATGGACCGAGCGGCTGATACTCCCACTTCTGTATATCGCGTGCCGACCAATCATTGAGCAAGCAGACGCCGAAAATGTGTTTCTCAGCGTCGGCAATATGAATCGGCTGGCCTAATTTGTTGCCCGGCCCGACGAAAAATCCTAACTCGACTTCGTAATCGAGCGCCCGCGATGGAGCGAATACCGGCGTGTCAGCATCATCGCTGACGGTTTGCCCCTGCGGGCGACGAATCGGCGCGTCACTAACCAGCAGCGACGAGGCGCGACCGTGATAGCCGACAGGCACATATTTGTAATTGGGAAACAGCGGGCTTTCAGGACGGAACATGCTGCCGACGTTCGTGGCATGGTAGATTGAGGCGTAGAAATCCGTATAGTCGCCGATGCGCGCCGGCAGCAGCATTCGTGCCGCGCGCATGGGGATAAGAACTTGCTTGATCAGCTCCTTGTTATCTCGAAGCTCAGGGCAATCGGCTCGCAGTAATTGACTGATTCGCCGACGCAGCGCCGACCAGTGCTCATGACCAAGCGCCATCAAGCGATTGAGCTGGCGCCGGCGACAAGCGCTGACCAGCTCGGCGTCTAACGAACTAAACAGCTCATGCCGGGCGCATTGGTAGAGATCAAGAATGCAATCGCCAATAGCCACGCCGATATGCGGTATGGTACGCCGACTGCCCCGATGTCGCCGTATGAACACGCCCAGCGGCAGATTTTGAATGGGAAAGTCACTCGTGGGATCGTTGGCCGATTCCACCCAACTTTTGAGATTCACATCGTGCGTCTCGTTGATCGAATAGATCATAACAGACCGAGCCGTTTCAAATCTTCGATGGGTTCAGACACCGAACATGAACCAAATGAGATGCAAAATCCTTCTCGCGCGGCGACGAGTTGCTCGATGCTGAGTCGCCACTCGTGCCAGGCGACCCCTTCGTCATCGAATTGAAAAGCGTCAGCCGAGGTTTCGTCCAGCACCTGGGCGGCCTGCTCGTGACTCATGCCATAGCGCAAGAACGCGCTGGTCAACGCCACGTTGAGGAATCCGTGCATCAGGCCAGACGGACTATCCGGCTCGTATGTCATCCGATGGACCGAACGAATTGGATGATGGAGTCCGGCCGTGGCTTTGAACGGCACGTTGGCGGCGGCGCAGCCCGCGATGAACCGGACGAGATCACCGGTCGAAGGAATCATCTCAGGGATCAGGCCGCCGGTGCGCACCTTGGCGCGCGCGCCTGTCCGAGCGATGGCCTCGATCAGTGGCTCAGCAGATGGCGCCAGCGGTATTTCAATATAGGCTGCCACGAACGGCGGCACGAGTTGCATCGCTCGCTCAACCTCGTCAACCCGGTCAGCTTTTAGCTCCAGCGTATCAATGAACGCGAAGGCGGAATGGCGCTCATTGAATTCCATGATCGTGGCGATGGCTTCCTGCGCCTGTGCACTGCACAACGCGCTTATCAACCAGCGCGGCTCTTGCTCGCTCTTTGACCAGTGTGCCACCGCTTCGCGCGCAAACTCATCGAGCCGCGAGACAGGCAGAACGAAGCGACCGAGCATCCAGGCGTGTTCACTGCGCCGATAGGCCGCATACTGCTCAACGGCTGCGTTCATTTCAAGCTGCGCCGGCGGAAACAAGCCGGCATAATCAATGAACGATCTCATCAGCGCGCGCAGCGAGTTGGCCATGCCGTGCCGCTTCTGGGACTGGCGATAGTCGTTCATTGCGCGAAATACTTCTTCAGCCCTTGCCAGCACTGATAGTAATCGTGTTGCAGGCAGGGCGTCTCGATGGCAAATCGTGTCGGTCGGATGACGTATCGCGTCTCGAACATGAAGGCCAACGTATTGCCCAGATACTGCGGGGTCAACTGAGCATGGGTGGCCTGCTCGAAGGTTGTGGCATCAGGCCCATGACCGGACATGCAATTGTGTAAACTTGCGCCACCCGGCACAAAACCTTCAGCCTTGGCGTCGTACCGACCGAAGATCAAGCCCATAAACTCGCTCATCACATTACGGTGAAAGTACGGTGGACGGAATGTGTCCTCGGCGACCATCCAACGTGGCGGGAAGATGACGAAATCGCAATTGGCCGTGCCCGGTGTGTCCGACGGCGAGGTCAACACCGTGAAGATCGAAGGATCAGGATGATCGAAGCTCACCGTGTTGATCGTGTTGAACCGCGACAGATCGTACTTATAGGGCGCGTAATTGCCGTGCCACGCGACGACATCGAGCGGCGAGTGATTAATTGAAGCCACCCACAGATGTCCTTGAAATTTCGTCACCCATTGAAACGCGCCTTCGCGATCTTCAAACGAAGCCACCGGCGTGAGAAAATCGCGCGGATTGGCAAGCCCGTTGGCCCCGATCGGCCCCAGCTCAGGCAGCCGAAATAACGCGCCGTAGTTTTCGCAAACATAGCCGCGGGCCATCCCGTCAGGCAGTTCAACAGAAAACTTAAGCCCACGTGGCAGCACGCACATCTCGCCCGGCGCCACTTCCAACAGGCCCATCTCTGTGCGCAGGCGCAAGCGCCCCAGTTGTGGCACGATCAGCAGCTCGCCATCGGCATCGGAAAAGAAACGATCGCGCATGGATGTGTTGGCCGCGTACATGTGAATGCCCACGCCGGTCAGTGTCGCCGGGCTGCCATTGCCGCCCATGGTTATCATGCCGTCAATGAAATCAGTCGGCTCGGTGGGCAGCGGCAGCGGGTCCCAGCGCAGTTGATTGGGCGATGGCGCGACTTCGTCAAACGGACCGCTGCGCCACCATCCATCGGGCATCTGCTTGAATGGCTCGTGCACAACCGTTGGGCGAATGCGATAAAGCCATGAGCGGCGATTTGCGGCGCGGGGAGCGGTGAAGGCTGTGCCGCTGAATTGCTCGGCATAGAGGCCGTAAGCGGGCTTCTGCGGCGCATTGCGCCCTTGCGGCAACGCGCCCGGTAACGCCTCAGTGGCAAACTCGTTGCCAAAACCGGATTGATAACGAAGCTCGATCTCCGCTGACATAGGTTCTAGAGATTTCCTCGACGCGCTTGTTCGCGCTCAATAGATTCAAATAACGCTTTGAAGTTGCCCTTGCCAAAGCCGCGACACCCCTTGCGTTGAATGATCTCGTAAAACAACGTGGGGCGATCTTCGACCGGCTGCGTGAAAATTTGCAGCAGGTATCCCTCATCATCGCGGTCCACCAAGAGGCCTAACTCGCGCACTGCGTCGAGCGGCTCTTCAATCGGGCCGACGCGCGCCGGCAACGCCTCATAGTAGGCATCCGGCACGGTCAGAAATTCGACGCCGTTCTCACGAAGCGAGCGGACTGTCTCAAGAATGTTCTCCGTGCGCAGCGCGATGTGTTGCACGCCGGGGCCTTGATAGCATTCCAGATATTCTTGAATCTGGCTCTTGCGTCGGCCTTCAGCCGGCTCGTTAATCGGAAACATGATTGAGTGCGAGTCATCAGACATGACCACGCTCATCAGCGCGCTATACTCGGTTGAGATGTCCTTGTCGTCAAACGTAATATAGCGATGGAAGCCAAGCACGCGATGATACCACTCAGCCCATTCGTTCATCCGGCCCTTCTCCACATTGCCCACAATATGATCAATGCGCAGAATGCCCACCGGTCGGCCCGGCGCGTTGGCTTCAACGTAGCCGGGCAGGAATGGCCCATCATAATCGCGATAGGAAATCAACGAATGGATCGTATCACCAAAGGTTTGAATCGCGGCGCGTCGAATGGAGCCATGTTGATCGCTCACCGTATGCGGTTCGATGGCCGGCTGAGCGCCGCGGGCGAGCGCCAGCTCAAAGGCCAGGTCAGCATCGTCCACTTCAAATGCGACATCCCGCACGCCGTCGCCGTGTCGCTTGATGTGTTCGGCTGCCGGATGGTCCGCGTGCTGTGGGGTCGTGATCACGAAGCGCACAGTTCCTTGCGTGAGCACATAGGATGTTGCGTCGCGTTGTCCAGTCTCCAGGCCGGCATAAGCCACCTGTGAGAATCCGAAAGCATGACGATAGTAGTATGAGGACTGCTTGGCGTTGCCCGACCAGAATTCAACATGATGAATCCGTCGCAGCTTCAAAGGATTTTCGCTCATCGGATATATGACCTCCTCTCTTGAGAATCGGTGTGGCGCAAGCTGGCAACTTGCGCCACGTCACGTTCCGTCTTGGTGGCGAACGTAAGCTTATGGATGATGCCCTTGAGCGTGTGGCACAGGTGTTGCTGCCTGTGCTCCATTTTCATGCTTCGTGGCGCGCAATAGTACATGGGTGATTCCTCAACAATTACAATGGGCGCGATTGTAACAGCAGAAGATGAGGCGAATCAAGCAGTGAAGAAGGGCAGCTAACGACTCAGCTTGACGGATTCAACGGCCTGAGGTATCTTAGTGCCCTCCTTGAGTGGGGCCATAGCTCAGTTGGGAGAGCGCTTGAATGGCATTCAAGAGGTCAGGGGTTCAAATCCCCTTGGCTCCACCACCAACTCCCTACATCAACTTCAGCGCAGCGACGTGTTCGCACCGGCAGCACATTGATCGGTTGCTCTGAGAATGTGGCACAGGCGTTCTCGCCTCTGCTCTCTTCTCATCGTTTCTGCCGCATCATCACAAACCACATGAACGACTCCGCTGGATAGAGCGATTTTAACTTAGCCTGTGAGCCCCGCATCTTGCGGACTAATGCATGCTGGAACCGTGCGTTCCCAGGGTAAACTCATTCACAAACCGCTCTAAGCTCGTGGAGTTTGGATAGAACGCGGATGAGGCGGATGCGGCGGATTTTCACGGATTGATCCGCGTTGATCCGCCAAATCCGCGTCATCCGCGTTCCATCAGCTTGTTCACTTCGAGCGATTTTCAATTGCATTTAGCCTGGTTGCCCCGCATCTTGTTGCGGGCTGATGCACGCTGCAAGCGCGCCCTAGGGTCAACTCATTCACAAATCGCTCGAACCAGGACGATTCGTCTCGTCACAGATGGCGTCTGTGCCGGTGGCATCCTCATTGGCTTCACGGCTTGCGCGGCAGTGTCAAGCTGGGGCCGGCGCCTTGCTCGATGGTGATGCTCTTGGGTTGGCCGTCGGCCATCTCGTATTGCACGAAGAAGCCGGCAGGCGCGCCTTCAATCTGAAATCGAGTCGGACCAACTGGCACCAATGTGTAGACCGGCTGCCCCGGCACTGTCGCTTTCAACTTGCCGCCGATTACCTCGATGATCACCTCGATGGGCGGCGCAGAGAGCGCAAACACGCCGGCGAATTTCTTCATCTCCGCCTCGCTCATAGCCACAGCGGCTGCCGGCGGCGCTTTTTCTGCCACTCGTCGAAAAATCATTTCGGAGACTCCAGGCAGGCCGAGTCTGACTTGAGATGCTTCTGCCTGTTCGTTGAGCGTGAACGAGACCAGCGTTTTCGAGCCGAGCGGATTGCGCCATTTGGCTTGGAACGTGTCATAATGCCAGTGCTCCAGCTCTCCGATGAACGCCGGACTGAACTGAGCAAGCAGCTTGCCGTTCTGCTCGGTGATTTTCAGTTGGCCATACACCTCATTCTCATACGTGCCGGCATACTTGGGCAGCGCCAGCGACGGCGTCGTTCCCATGACCCGCGCTTGCTCGATCTTTTTCTGTGCAGCCTCTTGTTGTTCCTGTAATGCTTTGAAGGCGCTCAGCACCTCGGTGCTCCAATCCCGCGCCGGCGCGCCCAGGTAGGCATCAAACACTCTGTAGACCAGAGCTGAGTGCAAGTAAGCGCCGCTCAGGTTGATGAGCACGACCACGCCCAACTTCTCTTCCGGTATCATGGCCACCAACGCGCTCATCCCATCAATAGCGCCGCCGTGCTGAACCACCTTGCGCCCTCGGTAATCATGCAAAAACCAACCCAAGCCATAGGTCATGAAATGCGCGTCGCGCATGAACAGCAGCCACTGCGGCTCTGGATCAAGGATCATCTGTGGCCGGTGCATCTCTTTGATGGCTCCCGACGAGAGAAGTCGCCGACCTTGATACATCCCTTCGCCCAGTTGCAGGCGAAGCCACTGGGCCATCTCTACGACATTGGAGTTGATCGAGCCGGCAGGCGCGACGTTATCAATGTTGCGCCACGGGATCGGCTGGACTTTGCCGTCAACCTTGGCGTGAGGTGTCGAAACATTGTTGCTCGCGCTCAACGCTGTCACACTGGTGTTGCTCGCCGACATGCCCAGCGGTGCGAAGATGCGCTCGCGGATGAAATCATCCCAACTCCGACCTGTCACCGCCGCGACAATCTGCCCGGCGGCCAGATACATGATGTTTTGATAGCCAAACTTACTGCGGAAACTCCAACTCGGTTTGAGGTAGCGGATGCGGCGCAAAATCTCCTGACGATCATACGCGGAGCCGTACCATAGCAGGTCAGCGCGTTCAAGCCCGCTGCGATGGCAGACCAGATCGCGCACCGTCAGTTCGCGCGTCACGTATGGATCGAAGAGTTGAAATCCCGGCAAGTGCTTCGTCGCCGGATCATCCCAGGAGAGTTTGCCTTCATCAACCAGCATCGCCAGCGCCGCTGTGGTGAACGCTTTGGAGGCCGAGCCAATGGCAAACAACGTGCGCTCGTCCACCGGCGTCGGCTCACCGAGCTTCCGCACGCCATAGCCTTTGGCCAGCACGATCTTGTCGTCTTTGACGACGGCGACGGCCAATCCTGGCACTTCCCAATCTCGCATCGCCTTGGTCACATACTCATCAAATCCTCGAAGCGGCGCCTCCTGCGCTGGAGCCACTGAACTGCTCATCAGCACAAGAAGCAGCAAAACAGTGAGTCGAATCATTGGTCGTTGTTTCATAGTTGATCGCTTATCGCTCCTTTCTCGCGGTGTGGTAATTCGGATAGGCTGGCTTCTTGGGCTTCGGCAGAGGATTCTTCCTGAGCATCTCCATCACCGTTTCCACCGCTTTCTCCAGTTGCGGGTCGCGACCGGCGCGCCACGCCGCCGGATCAAATTCAACTTCAATGTCCGGCGCGACGCCTCGATTTTCGACGTCCCACTGACCGTCGGGGCTGTAGAACGCCACGCGCGGCGCTGTGACCTGGCCGCCGTCTATCAGCGGCGGATAGTCGTAAATGCCGACCAGCCCGCCCCACGTTCGTTTGCCGATCAACGGGCCGATGCCCGCCCGTCGGAACATCCACGGCATCAGGTCGCCCCCACTGCCGGCATATTCGTTAATGATCATTGCCTTTGGTCCAAAGATGGAGCCAACAGGCGTGGTGAAATCTTCGCCTTCGCGCGTCGTCCAGTAATTCATCAACGGTCGCCGCAGGTAATCAATGATGTAATCGGCGGCCGTGCCGCCCCCGTTGAATCGTTCGTCAATGATGGCTCCTTCTTTGTGAATCTGCGAGAAGTAGTAGCGATTGAAATTGGTGTAACCACCCACAGCCGTATCCGGCAAGTAAACGTAGGCCAGCCGGCCTCCGCTCAGTTGATCCACTTTGCGCCGATTGTCTTCGATCCACGCCATGTTGCGCAACCCGGCCTCGCTGGCCACCGGCACGACGGTCACATCGCGTGCATTGGCGCCGCCGGGGTCAGGCCCAACTCGAATGACAACCTGCTTATCAGCCGTCCCTTCAAAGAAACTGTAGATGTTGTCCGACGCGCGCAGTTCACGCCCGTTCACAGCCAAAAGATACTCGCCAGCCTGAACGTTGACGCCCGGCTGCGTGAGCGGCGCGCGCAGTTGTGGATTCCAGTTCTCGCCGTTGTAGACGCGAGCAAAGCGGTAGCGCCCGTTCTCGATTTTATAATCAGCCCCTAGCAAGCCGCCGCGCACCGACGGCACCGGCGGCAGATCACCGCCGGCAACAAACAAATGTCCCAGCGACAGCTCGCCCAGCATCTCGACGAACAAGTAGTTCAGATCAGCCCGATGAGCAATTCCGTCCACGTATGGCCGGTACTTCTGCTCGGCGGCTCTGAGGTCTAGTCCGTGCCAGCCGGGATCGTAGACGAAATCGCGCTGAATCCGCCACACTTCACGATACATCTGGTTCCATTCGGCGCGCGGATCAACGCGGATTTCAACCTCGTCCAGTTTGAGCGCGCCTTCGCCCGGCTTGACCGGCTGCCCTGTGGCGGCGATGACCCATCGCTCGCCCTGCCGATAGAGCATCTTCTCGCCATTGGCTGACAGCTCAAAGGTCGAAATGCCTTCCAGCATTTTATCCAGCTTGCGTTTCTCCAGCTCAAATTTATGCAGCGTCACCGGCGTCGGACCGAGCAGCGCCGTTATTCCCAGCTCGGCTTCCAGCAAATAGATTGTCCCGGCTTTTCCGGCGATCATCCCTGTGTAATTCCGCGCCGGGATCGGCAGCGCCAGGATGCGCTGACTGATGTTTTCCAGGTCAATCGTCACCTTGTCAGGCTCCTTCTTCTCCGCTGGCTTATCAGCGCTGGCAGCCGCGTTCGCAGACCTTTGACCTTCTGACGGCTGTTTCTCTTCATCGCTTTCGGGCGCAAGCGGCGACGGCAGGTCTTTCCGCAAAACCACAATGTACGCGCTGCGCGTGACACGGCGATTGAAGCTGGACATGTCAAGCCAGCCGGTTGTCGGACCGACGTCGGTGCTGGTCGTGAAATAGATGTACTTGCCACTCTTGTCAAACGAGGCGAATCGGGCGTCGCTCATCCCGTCGGTAATCTGATAGCTTTTTGCTTCCTCCACTGAATAGACAAACACCGTGCCCAACCGATTCTTCAATTGCTTGGTATAGACGATCCAGCGGCTGTCGGGCGACCAGGCTGGATCAAACATCCGCCAAGGGTTCTCGTATGTGTTCGTGTCCACTTTGACCGGCGTGCCCTTGTCCAAATCAACGTACCACAGGTTGAGTCGCTTGTCGGTATAAGCGATCTTCTTGCTGTCAGGCGACCACGTCGGCGAATAGAAGAATGAAGGTGGGTTGCCGAGATTGATTTTTCGCGTTTCGCCCATGCCGCTTTGATCGCGCACATGCAACTGATACTCGCCCGATTCATCGGAGAAGTAAGCGATCCATTTACCGTCAGGCGACCACGCAGGATCACGCTCGGCCACGCCGGGCGTGTTGGTCAGATTGCGCGCGTTTCCCTTCTCGGCGGGCACGGTCACGATCTCGCCACGCGCCTCGAACACGGCGCGCGCGCCGGTGGGCGAGAGTCCAGCAGAAACGATCCGGTTGGTGAGCTTCTCGAAGCGCGGTCGCACGCTGAGCACATCGCCGGCCACCTGGATATTGAGTCTCTTGGTTTGTCCACTGCTCAGATCGAACAGATGCAGCGAACCGAATTGTTCATAGATGATGGCTCCCGGACCGGCGGACGCCGATTTAATGTCCAGCCCATCGTTGCGAATGACCTGTGTGACTCTCTTTGTGGCTGTGTCATAGGCAAACAACGTCACCGGCCCATTGCGGTCTGAGAGGAAGTAAATTCGATTGCCGATCCACATCGGGTTGAAGTCGTTGGAATTCTCGCGCGGGATCTTCTCGATGGTTGAGTCGGCTAATTTGGCAATCCAGATGGGCGTGGTCATGCCACCACGATAGCGTTTCCACGCTTGGAAGAATTGTCCCTCACCGGGAAACGGCTCACGCGCAATCGGCAGATAGGCGAGCCGCGAGCCATCGGGCGAATACGCGCCTTCTTCAGCCATCGGCAGCGGCAGCTCGGTCGGGAATCCGCCCTCCAACGGCATGGTGAACAAACGACTGAAACGCGGCGAGTGACTATTGCGATTTGATCGGAAGAGCACCTGCTTTCCATCAGGCGTCCAGCCGACCACCACATCCGCTTCCGGATGATAGGTCAACCGACGAGGAACGCCGCCCGTGGCCGGAACTATGTACACATCCACGTTGCCTTCATACTCTCCGGTGAAAGCGATCATTTGGCCATCGGGAGAGAAGTGCGGCCGGGTCTCCAGGCCGGCACCGGTCGTCAACCGTTGGGCCTGCCCGCCGTCTCGTCCGACAATCCACAAATCGCCGGCAAAGGCAAAGACAATATGTGTCCGACTCAGCGTCGGCTGTTGCAGCAACAACGGCTTTTCTGCCTGCCCAAAGCCAACGCCGATGACTATCAGCACGAGGCAAATCGTCAACACGCTTGGTCTGATCATTTCCGTCTCCTCTCTCATGATTCAATGTAGGCTGGGAGCGCCCGCCTCTAGCGTGCTTAGCGCAGACTACAGGCGTAGGCTCCCACAACCATTTTGCTAACAACCACCTCCCGTTTTGAATGAAGTGAGAGGTTTAGAGGGTGAAGCTGTGTCACTTGGCAAGCATAGGTCAACAAACTGAGGGCTCCCCAGCGGGAGCCCCCAACAAGGACGTCTCAACGACATTGTGTTAGTCTTTGCCTGTAGGCCTGCGTTCGTGATTGCACGGTGCTACCACTCGACACGGAAGCCGAACTGAATAGCCCGTGGTTCATTAAATTGATCGCTGAGGACGCCGAAGGCCGTCGGATTGAGCAAGCTCAATGTCGGGTCGGCGAACTCGACTCGATTGAAGATGTTCAAAAAGTCGAATGAAAAGACAGTCCGAACGTTCTCGGTGATGTTGGTCTTTTTACCGAGTGAGAAATCCAGGTTCCATCGCGGCAAGCCCCGCAGCACGCCACGAGCCTGGCGTCCGTCTTCGCTGATGCGGATTCGACGGAAGCTGTTGAACGCGGCTTCGGGGTTGGCAAACAGGTTCAGACCGGAGCCACCTCGCGCCGGATCGCTCGCTGTGCCGATACCATTGGAACCAGCGACGCCTGATTGCACTTCGTTGGGGAAGTCAGGCTTGCGCAGCGGGATGGCTCCGGCCGCCGGTGAGAAGTTCAACGGGTCACCGCCCCAGACCTGATTGCTTTGCCCGACCGTCAGCGGCAAACCACTATTGGCCGTGTAAACCCCTGAAACGTACCAGCCGCCGACGAGCTTATCCAGCGCCGCCCCTGTGTTCCAGTAGCGACCACGACCGAATGGTAGGTCGTACAACCAAAGCGCGTTGAAAACATGACGCCGGTCAAAGTAGCTTGGCCCGTAGTCAATGTCCGGATCATAGGCTGAAGAGTAGGTCTGAATGAAGTTTTGGGTGACCCCAATCTGATCGAGTGCCTTCGACAGTGTGTAGTTCAGATCGAAGCTCAACCCTTGTGAGAACCGCTTGCGCAACGTAACGAAGAACGAATGATAGTTAGAGCGACCGCCATCAGTGCGCATCCAGATGTCCAGGACTTGCAGGTTGGTTATCGGCGGTCGGCCAGCAGTCAACCGCGAGATTTGAATCGAAGTCCACAGGTCGTTGAGCAACCCATCGCGGAAAGCAGCCGTCTGCGACGTAGCGAGGTTCACCGTGCCGCCTGTGCCCAGTTGATTTTCAAACCAGGGCTGCGGCGTCACTGCGCTGGGCGCCACGCCGGCACGAAGTTGCCCGGCTACGGCATCAAATGCCTGCGCTAAGGTCTGGCCTGATGCCGCATCTTTCATGAAGAACGGCACTGCGCTGATCTGCACGTTCTGGTTCAGATTGCGCCCCAGCCGACCAGCATACCCAAGCTCCACCAGCAAGTCGCCCGGCAGCTCTCGCTGGATAGTGAAGTCAAAGCTGTGGGAACGACCCACGGTGATGTCCGGGTCTACCTGGAAAGAGAGTAGTTCGCCAAACACCGGTGAGGGCACAACCGGCGCGGTGACTGCCGGAAATGGAGGGATGGGAGCCGGACCGTCCACACCGATGCGGAAGGCATTAGCAGGCTCGTTGGCGTTGGCGCACTGACCGCCGATGCGTGGCCCGCGGCAGTTAATCGTCTGCGCAAAGCCCACACCCAGAAGCGGAATGATGACCGTTTGGACCGTGTTCAACCGATCGAAGAGAATTGAGTAGCCGCCTCGCAAGACCGTCTTGCGATCGCCAAACAACCGACCCCACAGGCCGCTGTCAAATGAGGGATTCCAAGCGACGGCTGCGCGCGGGCCGATGTTCTTCCAATCAATGTCGAAGATGCGGCTACGACTGGAATTGGCAATCGGCTGGTAGGCCAGTTCTGGATTGAAGATGTTGCCTGCTTCAGCCGCTCGTCGCCGCGCGGCCAAGTATCCTGCCGAGGTGATGATTTCACCGCTGGCTCGATCAATGAGGAACGTCTGCCGGTCTTCTTTCTCCTTGGGCGGTGTCTGCCACTGATAGGTCACCCCGTAGGTCAACGTCAGCGATGGACGCGCGCGCCAGATGCTGCTGAAGTAGAACTCAAAGGCTTGGACGCTGGCGTCCACTTCTAGCGGCGTGCCCAGCGGCTTTGGCTTCAGTTGACCGTCACGCACGGCCATGATGCTCACGTTATCAATGATCCCGAGCATGCCTGCATAGAGCCGATTCCAGCGCGTCACGTCGCCGGCCTGCAGGCAGTTGGTTGTGAGCGTGCCTGTGCAACTGGGCGGACGATTGGTCGCCGGAATCGTGACGGCAGGTCCATCGTCTAACTCTGCGACCAGTGAGGCGAGCGAGCCAACGACTTTGTCATCGCGCAAATGATAAAGGTCCAGATAGCGCCAACTGCCGCCAAACTGGAACGTGTGACGACCCTTGACCCACGTGGCATTATCAACAAGCTGCGTCACGCGATCATTGACGCCCTGCGTGCGGGCCAGTTGCGCGTGGATGTCAATCGGCTCTGATACAAGTCCACCGAAGCTCGGATGGCCAGCCACCTGCAAGGCCACGTTCGTGCCCGGTACCTGCGGGAAGGGCGAAGCCCGCTGCAACCACCAGAAATTGCGCTGCCAGGAGAAGCGCAATTCGTTCGTCAGCAGCGGCGTCAGTTGTCCTGTCAGGCCAGCCACCATGAAGCGTGGCTGCACCGGAACTTTGGCCAGCGATGCCGGCTGCCCGAGCGTGTTGCCTTGAAGCAGGCCGCCAATATCCAGTTGCGTCGTGGAATTCGACGTCTGGCGGCTATAGCGAAAGCTGCCGTCAAACCGCCACCTGTCGGTGAAGTTGTGATCGAGCCGCACGACCGCGAAGTCGTTGTTGACGGAGGCATCGGCTGTGGATCGAAAACCGATGGTGTTCAGTCCGTCGCCAAGCGTGGGATCATTGCCCGCCGGCAGCTTGTTCCACAACTCTCGCACCACTGGATTCAAACCGACGCGACGCGGATCGCACAGATCAGAATTGGTCGGGCCGCACAATGTCGAATTAGCCAGATTGTAACTGACGACATTGCCGCTGGCATCGCGGAAACGCAAGATGCCCGCCCGCAGCGAATCAGTGGGTACAATGCGGTTGATGTCCACCGCCCGCGGAAATCGCCGACCTTCATAATGGCCAAAAATGAACGTCCGATCCTTCCACAACGGACCGCTGCCGGAAAATCCAAAGCGATTGTCTTTCAAATCTGGTTCAGGAACATTTGGGCGACCCGTGACGGGATTGCGCCCGGCTCGGTTGCGCGTCCAGGTATTGGCGTTCAAGTTGTCATTCTGATGGTACCAATAGGCCGAGCCGTGAAATGCATTTGTGCCCCGCTTGGTCACAAACGTGATCTGGCCGCCTGACGAGCGCCCGAACGTCGCGTTCGGGTTGGTCGTGCCGACGCGGAATTCCTCCACACTTTCGACCGGCACGGGGATGATCGGCTCCGGACCGCCGCCCAGCGGCCTAGCAGGGTGAGTCCCGACTGTGTTATCGGTGGCGTCAGCGCCATCGAGCGAAAACGTATTCTGATCGCTACGCGCCCCGGCGACCTGGCCGCCCACATTATCATTCACCCCGACACCGCGAAACGGCATCGTCAACGGCTGGAGAAGATAAACACTGACGGCGCTGCGATTGGGATTAGGCAGCCGCAGCAGCCGCTCGCCCTCAATGACATTACCGACGGTGGCATCCACTCGTTGCAATTCAACGCCTGCGCCGGCTGTCAATTCCACCACTTCGGTGACGGCACCCGGCTCAAGCGTAAAGTTCACGGTGTAGGCTTTGGCCACATCCACTTTCAGCGATGGAACGACGCCTTGCCGAAAGCCGGCCATGCTCACCGTGATTTTGTAGACGCCTGGAACCACATTGACAAACGTGTATTGGCCCGCCGCGTTCGTCTCCACGCTGCGGACAGCGTTGGTTGATGTGTCAAGCAACTCAACCTTCGCACCGACCACGACAGCGTCAGCCGGGTCTGTGATGACGCCTGTGACCGTCGCGGTCGCCGCCGTCTGGGCCGCAACCGTGGGCGCCAGCGCCAAGACGAGGCCTACACAGAAGAAAGCCAGAGTTAGACGATTCATAGCAGTCACCTCCAATGCTGAATTCGGCGTCTTCGCATGACGCGCTGTGTTTGTTTCCCTGGTCATGTTTAACTCGAATCAACCGCTCGTATTGAGTTCAGCGTAGGTGTACAACAGATGTTGCAAGAAGTCAAGTAAATAAACGCTTGTTGCAATGGCGCTCTTGAGTTTCTCGCCCATTCTGCCCTACAATCGGCCTTCTGCGATGGGGATCTCTATGAAACAGAAGCAGCTCACCAATGGTGAAAACCATTTAGCCGTTCCGCCGACGCCGCTGGAAGCGCGCTTCGCTCAGGCGCGAGCCCGGCTCTCGCCACGCCGGCAGGAGCTCCTGCGCTCCATTCTGGAGACGCCTGACGAGACATTTTATCTCTCTTCACGCGAGCTGGCCCAGAAGTATAACGTGGATGCTGCCACCATCGTGCGCGTCATTCAGGCGCTTGGCTATGACCGATTCGCTGAATTCATGGCCGATCTTCGGCAACACTTCATGATGCGGATGACCCCCTATACCATCATGCGGACGGCTGCCCAAGAGAAACGAAGTGTGGCCGATCACATCCGGTATAGCTTGGAACGCGACCTGGAGAACCTCGATCATCTCAGGCAAAGCCTGAACACAGCGCATGTCGAAGACCTCGCTCGGCGCATTCACCGGTCGCGACGGATCATGGTGGTCGGTGTGGATTTCGCCGCGTCGCTGGCTTGCTGCCTGGCCTACGGCCTGACGGCGCTGGGGTTCGATGCGGAGGCGCCGGTGGGGAGCACCGGCAATCTTCAATACCGCGTCCGGCTCCTAACCAAACACGATCTGCTGATCGCCATTAGCTTCCGGCGATGCCTCAGAGTCACCGTAGATGCTGTGCGCCAAGCTCGCGAGCAGGGCGTACCGACGGTTGGCATCACCGACCACAGCACGACGCCGCTGGCTCGCTATTGCGATACTTATCTGCTGGCTTCGATTACAAGCCCGTCATTCACCGGCTCCTATGTCGCGCCAATGGGGCTCATCAACGCCATCTTCGTCGCCTGCGCTCATGTCAAACCGAAACGCTCGTTGGCGGCGCTTCGTCCGACTGAACAAGACTACCGATCCGGCTCACGCTGGTATTATGAACCTCGTAGTAATGAGACGACGGTGAAGACAAATCAGTCAAAAAGAGAATAACACGCACGGAAGCATCTGTTCTCGCGTTTTCTCTGGGGCCGCACACCAGCATGTTCGATTTGCTAATGGTCATGCGCCGCCTCTGGGACGCGGTTCGCGGAGAAAACCGGCGAGCGAAAATTCAGACTCGCGTTATCATGCAGGGGATTGTCGAACACCTTTTTACACCCATCCTCATCGAGGGTCTCATCGAACGTCGCGAGGAATGACGGCAGCAACTTGGCCCATGAAAGCGATGCTGGACGCCCTGCGATGTATCGCAAGGCGGCAAGCATTACAACATTCGCTCTGAATCGCCGACAGGAGATAAGCGATTCATTCAAGTGAAAGGGCGGGCGCAATCGGGCGCGAGCATTCTCACTGCTGCTGCAGCCGACAAACTCTGACAATCAGATGACTGCGCCTTTCGTTCCATCGTCACCGTCGGCAAAGGTGAGCGTCTGCGCCCGTGCATTATCCAGAACGCAATGGCACGCCTGTCACCCCCAAAAGTACTACCGGCAGGTGCAATGTCTAGTTGATCAGAAAGATTGGCAGAACGAATGTGAGCAAGTGTACGATATGGCAGAGGATTGATAAGCATGAAGGAATCACGGAAAGCTACGGGGATGCGTTGCACGCACATAGAGCTAAAAAACTGGCGTAATTTCACCACCATAGATGTTGCATTGCCGCGTCGAGTGTTCCTGGTCGGTCCGAATGCGTCCGGCAAATCAAATCTCTTGGATGCCTTTCGCTTCGTTCGAGACCTGGTCTCGGTCGGCGGCGGTTTTCAGGAAGCAGTACGGCGGCGCGGCGGCGTCTCCAGCCTGCGCTCGCTAGAGGCGCGCAGATATTCGGATATTGTCATCCGAGTTCGGGTTGGTCACGATGAGAATCCTACGGCTTGGGAATATGAACTCACCTTCAATCAGGACAATCTGAGGCGGGCGGTGATCAAATCAGAGAAAGTGTACAAGCAGGGCCAGAAAGTTCTTGATCGTCCGAACCAGGATGATCGTCGAGACCCAGAACGATTAACGCAAACATACCTTGAGCAGGTCTATGTCAACCAGGCGTTTCGTGAAGTCGCGGACTTTTTTGCCTCGATTCGGTACCTTCATGTAGTACCCCAATTGATTCGTGAGCCAGACCGTTCGGTGGGCAGGAGGAACGATCCGTTTGGGGGAGATTTTTTAGAGACATTGGCGCGTACTCCAGAAAAGACTCGGAATGCTCGATTGCGGCGCATCCGCGAGGCGTTGACTTTTGCCGTGCCGCAACTGCGGGAACTGGAACTCGTGCGCGATGTGCGCGGCACACCCCATTTGCGCGGCAAATACGAGCATTGGCGTCCGCAAGGGGCTTGGCAAACGGAGGAACACTTCTCCGATGGAACGCTCCGGTTAATCGGACTGCTCTGGGCGATGATGGAAGGGGCAGGTCCATTGCTGTTGGAAGAGCCTGAACTCTCCCTCCACCCAGAAGTCGTGCGCTACATTCCCCAGATGTTTGCCCGTGTCGGGCGGCGCTCTGGGCGACAGGTGATCGTCAGCACGCACTCATCAGAGATGTTGCGCGATGATGGTATTGGCTTGGATGAAGTTCTTCTCCTGCTACCGGGAGACGAGGGGACGGAGGTGAGACCCGCTGGCTCCTTTGCAGAAATCCGTGTGCTCTTAGAGCAAGGACAGAGCCTGGCGGAGGTTGTCATCCCGCATACCCGCCCCAAAGACGCAGCGCAGTTGACGCTTTTTGAGGGATAGGATTTGATCACAACCGCTCGCTCGATAGTTATCTCTGGCGCTGTCGAGGGTCTTGTGGATGAGGCTGTCGTGCGCCGCCTCATCCGGCACGTCGGCGCTGAGCCAGGTCCGATTTATGGCAAGAACGGTAAAGCCCATCTGCGGCGACAGGTCAACGGATACAATGCAGCGGCGCGTTGGGCTCCCTGGATTGTTTTGGTGGACCTGAATCACGACGCCGACTGCGCTCCGCTCCTACGGGATGAATGGTTGCCTTCGCCTGCCTCCCAGATGTGCTTTCGGGTAGCCGTTCGAGTAGTTGAAGCCTGGCTGCTGGCGGACCATCAGCAGATTGCGCGTTTCCTCGGTGTCTCTGCGAAGCAGATTCCCCCGAATCCAGAAGAGGTGGCGGATCCCAAGGGTCTAATGGTTGAACTGGCCCGACGTTCGCGCCGACGAGACATTCGAGAGGATATGGTCCCCCGGCCAGGCAGCGGTCGCAGAGTCGGCCCGGCGTATACCGCCCGGCTCATCGAGTTTGTGGAAGATACCAAAACTGGCTGGCGCCCCGATGTCGCCGCCACCTCTGCTAATAGCCTCAGGCGTTGTATCGAATGTCTGAGGCGGTTAATCAGGAGATTACATGAAGAAGCAACGCACGAAAATCGTCAAGGCATCGCCATCCATTCAGAGGGCTGAGGCCTCCACCCTCTACGAAAAAGTGCCATTTTGGAAGAGGCGCGCGCCCGCGTGGTGTGCACCGTCAACACGGAGATGGTGCGCGCCTACTGGCTCATCGGACAAGCCATCGTCAAGCAGGAACAGAAAGGCAAAGGACGCGCCGACTATGGTGAATGGCTCATCGAGTCGCTGGGGGAGCGGCTGACCAAAGAGCTTGGGAAGGGATTCACCAGAAACAAACTGTGGTATATGGGCCAGTTTTATTTGACCTATCCTGAAAACTCCGCGCACTGCGTGGAGAATTGTCATGGACGCACTACCGTTTGCTGCTCTAGAGCGATTTTCAATTGCATTTAGCCTGGTTGCCCCGCATCTTGTTGCGGGCTGATGCACGCTGCAAGCGCGCCCTAGGGTAAACTCATTCACAAATCGCTCTAAGCTCGAAAATCCCGACGTCCGCGCCTTCTACGAGACCGAAGCGGCGGAGGGCAACTGGTCAACTTGCCAACTGGAACGGCAAATCAGTTCACACCTCTATGAGCGCGCCCTGCTGTCCAAACACAAACGCGCCCTGCTTGCCAAAGCCCGCACGGACGCGGAACCGCCCACCCATACTGACTTCGTGAAGGACCCGCTCGTGTTAGATTTTTGGGGCTGCGCGAAAACAAAGATTACCTTGAACGCGATCTCAGAGCCGCTATCCTCGACCATCTGCAAGAGCGCGAAGAACACGAAGAAAGCCTTCGTGACCTTTGTGCTCTTCGTGTGAGATTCATCAACGGGCCTGCTTATGGAGGTTGAAGAGGTGCAACGACCAATCGTGAACTGAGCAATCAAGATTCTTCGGGCGCCGGGACCTGGGTTGCTGGAGTCTGCCTACGAGCATTGCCTGGCTTGCGAGCTCCGTCAGCGGGCGCTTCGGGCGGAGTGCCAGACAGTGCTGCCTATCGTTTATGAACGTCATCGCATTGAGGCGGGTTATCGTGTGGGCATGCTGGTGGAGGGCTGCGTCGTCATCGAAAACAAAGTTGCGGAGCAGACCTTGCCCATTCATGAAGCGCAACGGCTGAGCTCTATCATGAAACTGCACGGCGGGCGCGTGGGATGCTGGCTGAATTGGAATGTGAAGTTGACGAAGGGCAGCATCAAGCGCGGGGTGTTATGAACCTGAACCACGAAGGACGCAAAGCAGCACAAAGCCAAGTTCCTTCGTGCCGCGTCGTGCTCCTCGTGGTTGATCGTGAAGCGAATCCTAGATAGATCAGATGCTCAATTGGGATTGACGATGGAAACAGAATGAATACACTGCACAGACTTCCATAGCCCAACATGGCCTGTGCGGCTTGCGCGCTTTGACAACGCAACATGGCCATCGGGCACTGGCATGAATGAATCGCTTGATTCTGTTCAATAAGCCTTATCGCGTGCTGTGTCAGTTCACCGATACGCGTGGCCGGCTGACGCTGGCCCACTTCATTCCTATCCCCGACGTCTATCCAGCCGGACGGCTCGATTACGACAGTGAAGGATTGGTCGTCCTGACAAATGCTGGCATCATTCAACACCTGATTACTGATCCTCAACACAAACTACCAAAAACCTACTGGGCCCAGGTCGAAGGAACACCGACCGAGGCGGCGCTGGCACAACTACGCCGCGGCGTGCGATTGTCAGACGGCTGGACGCGACCGGCTCAGGTTGAACGGATCGAGCCGCCCGCGCTCTGGCCGCGCGTGCCGCCCATTCGCTACCGCAAGCGTATCCCTACAAGTTGGATGGCACTCACTATCACCGAAGGACGTAATCGCCAGATACGACGCATGACAGCAGCCGTTGGTTACCCCACGTTGCGCTTAATTCGCATCGCTATCGGGCCATGGCAACTGGCCGGATTGCAGCCAGGGCAGTGGCAAGAAGTACGCTGTCCACACAATCAAGCAGAACTGTTGCGGCTGCTTCGAGCACAAACATGAACGCACTCCGCGAAAACATAAACGCACTCACCATGGACACGAGCGCACTCGGCAAAGAGACGAGCACACTCAGCACACACACAAACGCACTCGGCAAAGGCACGAGTGCACTCAGCAAAAACATGAGCGCACTCGGCAAAGGCACGAGTGCACTCAGCAAAAACATGAGTGCACTCGGCACAAACACGAGCACACTCAGCACAGACACAAACGCACTCAGCAAAGGCACAAGCACACTCAGCACAGACACGAGCGCGGTCAATGTCAAAAATGAACCCTCCTCGAAGACAATCCCGCCGCGATTGCTCCAACTCGTCAAACGGCAACGCATGAGCGAGCGCACGTTTGAACAAATGCTCCGCCTGTTGTCCGACCGACGGCACGGTGTAGTGGCGCACGATGAGCAACTTGGCTTCTATGCTGAGTCTTTGGCCGAGAGCTGGCTCACATCGAGCGAATCGCAAGTGCCTGATTGCCTGACCTGCGGCGCGTGTTGCGCCTATTTGCATCAAGTGCCGGTTTTAATTTCCGACCCGACGCCGCGCCGGCTCACGTGGCAGGTCTGGGATGCCAACGACCGCGCCGGAGCAAAATCGTATTGGCTGCGCCGTGACCCGCACGATGGACAGTGCATCGCGCTGGATGGGCAAGTCGGTGAGCGCGTCCGCTGCACGATCTACCCATTGCGACCGCAATCATGCCGAGCATTTGAGGCAGGCAGCGACCGGTGTCATGCGGTTCGACGCATGTACGGCTTAGAGCCACCGTTGTCCGAAACTGAGCAGCAACAACTAGCGCGGGTCGGCGCAGACCACGCTTTCGATCAGCAAGCTGAAGCTCTCCAACAGCTCGAACGCGCTGGATTCGCCCACCAAGCCGACACTCTCACTGTTCTCTGCGAGCTCATCCAATACAATCAGGCGAAAGTGACTGACATTGTGAATGAATTGGGACGGCTGGCCGAGACGCTCACGGCAGCCGGTTGCCCGCAGGAATCGGCCAGATGCTCGCGTGCGCAGCAGCGCCTGCTCAGAGACACAGAACAACTGGCTAAGGCTGCCGGGCATTTGCTTCAGGTCAACCTGAACCATAGAGCCAGCGATGAGGACGAGTTAAAGACCCAGCTTTTGGAGGTCGGTCTGGCCTGGCAGCGGCTGCTGGAGAAAGCAACGAAGAAACTGGCCGAGCGAGCCGAGCGGGCGTTTGTGGCCTTGAATCTGAGCGTTCGTGATGAAGACGCAACGGCAAGCCGACAAGACACTGAGCGACGTGATGGCGGCTGCCAAGAGTGATTGCCAGTTAGCCTGTGCCTTTTTGAAAGTCAGTTTTTGCGCCTTTTTCAGAAATCGCTCATGCGCTCTCGCACACCGCGAAGGATGAAAATGGAATTCTTGGGTGAAGTTCGTGTGTTTCGTGGGCTATTTTCGAAGGAATCGCCCATGAGCTCCGCGCTCGCCACGAACCATGAAAATACAATTCTTTCGTGGGTTTTGTGTGTTTCGTGGGCTATTTTCAGAAGAGCGCCCGCATCTTGCGGTCTCCGGCACGCTGGAAGCGTGCGCTCCCAGCGATTCTCCGAGCAGACTACGTTCATGCAGCCAAAAGCATGGCAGGACCTGCACCGACTGAGCGGCAATGTGTGATCTTCACTCGGCATTTAGTATCACCTTTTCCTTTCGGAACAAGACTCAGATGTAGCGCGTACTGAGGGACTCAATCCCCGAACGCCTGACCTTCAACCGGCGTGACCGGCGTGGTTGGCTGTGGCTGCGGCGCGCGCCTTTGACGCGCGTTGACACCTCATGGGGGCCGTGTTATGGTGTGCGCTCACCAAGTGAATATATCCAAAATCACTTCCCAATCTTCAAGGAGGAGGACCTATGCTCAGCAAATCATTGCTCAGTTTCGTGGCAACGCTGATCATCGTGTTGCCGGCTTCAGCACAATCTGTTGACCAAGTTTTGGCAAAATACTACCAAGCGCGTGGCGGCCTAGAAAAAATCAAATCGGTCAAGACACTGCGTTTCACTGCGAAGATCAGCGGCGGCCCGATGGAGATTCCGGTTACCATGGAACAGAAGCGTCCCAACAGCATGCGAATGGAGTTCACGTTTCAGGGACTCACCGGCATTCAGGCGTATGATGGGAAGACGGGCTGGATGATCATGCCGTTCGGCGGGAAGAAGGACCCTGAGCCGATGGGTGAAGATATGCTCAAGGAACTTGCCAAACAAGCCGACATTGATGGTCCGTTGGTGGATTACAAAGAGAAAGGGCATCAAGTGGAGCTGCTCGGCAAAGAATCGGTCGAAGGCACAGAGGCCTACAAACTTAAGCTGACGCGCCGAGACGGCGACGTTGAGTACATTTACCTCGACGCTGATTCTTACGTGGAGATCAAATCCGAGGGCAAGCGCATGATTCGCGGGAGTGAATTCGAGGCAGAGACGATCTACGGCGATTACAAGCAGGTGGACGGGCTGATGATAGCCCACTCGATCGAATCCGGCCCCAAAGGCTCCTCGCAAAAGCAAAAGATCACGATTGAGAAAATTGAGATCAATCCACCTATCGAAGATACGCGCTTCGCCATGCCGGAGGTGAAAAAGCCAGACGCGAAACCGGAAAAATAAACGAATCGCCGAAGTGACTAATGAACGAGTCCGCTCACTGCACAGGAAATAGAAGAAGCAGCGCGAGCCTGTGTCGTCGGGAGTCGGCGCTTGGGTTCAGCTCAGCACTAAAAAGAAGATTGGCAGGAGCAGGATTTGCGCGAAGGCATAATCGCATAATACGTCAGATTCAGCTCAGCACTAAAAAGAACATTGGTAGCGGCGCCAGAGGGCGCTCATGATTATGTCATGGTGTCATCGGATCAACTCTCGATAGGGAGGAAGTCGCATCATGTTGGGTAGAGTCAAACTCTTCATGTTCATCGCCGTGTTAGCGGTTGCTCCGTGCTCAACGCTGGCACAAGCGGAAACTCCCAAGCAAGAAACTATTGGGTACGACTCAGAAACGTTTGCCGGACTCGACGCACGTAACATCGGCCCGGCCGTGATGAGTGGACGGATTGCCGCCTTGGACGCGATCGTTGAAAAAGGCCGATTGACGATCTACGTTGGGTCAGCCAGCGGCGGTGTGTGGAAGTCGGTTAACGGCGGCACAACATTCAAGCCGGTATTCGACAAGCACACGCAATCCATCGGCGCCGTGGCGATTGACCGGCGCAATCCCAAGATCGTATGGGTTGGCACCGGCGAGTCATGGGTGCGCAATAGCGTCTCGGTCGGCACAGGCGTGTATAAAACAACTGATGGCGGCGAGACGTGGCAGTTCGTCGGGTTGAAGGATTCGGAACGAATCGCCAGCATTGTCATTGACCCTAACGATAGCCAGACGGTCTACGTGGCAGCTACGGGAGCGCTGTGGAACGCTCATCCGGAACGCGGCGTGTTCAAAACGAGCGATGGCGGCAAGACATGGAAGAAAGTGCTCTATGTTAACGAAGACACCGGGTGCGCATCATTGGCGATTGATCCACAAGATGGCAAAATCCTATATGCCGCGATGTGGCAATTTCGACGCAAGGCATACACGTTCACTTCGGGCGGGCCCGGCAGTGGACTCTACAAAAGCGTGGATGGCGGCGAGACGTGGAGGAAATTGACGAAGGGATTGCCGGAAGGCGATCTGGGCCGAATCGGCATCGCCGTAGCGCCCTCTCGCCCCAGCGTCTTGTATGCCGCCGTCGAGGCCAAACAGAGCGGCTTCTTTCGCTCCGATGATTTGGGTGAGACATGGACGCGCGTCAATTCTGGACAGAACGTTATCGGGCGGCCATTCTACTTCGCGTATGTGGTGGTTGATCCCAACGATTACAATCGCGTTTACAAGCCCGATTTCAGCCTTGCCGTCAGCAATGATGGCGGCAAAACATTTAGCACGATTGGCGGCAGCGTGCACAGCGATTGGCACGCCTTGTGGGTGAACCCGGCCAATTCGGATCATCTGATTGCTGGCACTGATGGCGGATTGTATATCTCTGAAGATCGCGGCAATCACTGGCGATTCGTGCAGAACCTGCCGCTGTCGCAGTTCTATCGTGTCAGCTACGACATGCAACAGCCTTACAACGTCTACGGCGGCTTGCAGGATAACAGCTCATGGTATGGACCGTCGCGAGCGATTAGCGGGATTCAGAATCGTCACTGGAGAAGCGTCTACGGCGGCGATGGCTTCTGGGTGTTCGTTGATCCCACCGATGAGGATTATATCTACGCTGAATATCAAGGCGGGCAACTGGCGCGGATCAACCGACACACGCTGGAGACCAAACGGATCAAGCCGTTGCCTGAAGCCGGCGAGCCGAAGTTTCGCTTCAACTGGAATGCGCCGATCCATTTCAGCCAGCATCAACGCGGCACGCTCTACTTCGGTGCGCAGTACCTCTTCCGCTCCAAAGATCGAGGCGATTCCTGGGAACGCATCTCGCCCGATTTGACGACGAACGATCCGGAGAAACAAAAACAAGAAGAGTCCGGCGGACTGACCATTGATAATTCGACAGCAGAAAATCATTGCACTATTTATACAATCAGTGAGTCACCCAGGAATGGCAACATCATCTGGGTGGGAACAGACGATGGGAATCTGCAAATCACGCGCGATGGGGGGAAAACCTGGCGAAATGTCGTGGGCAACGTGCCCGGCTTGCCACCGCACACCTGGGTATCGTGGGTCGAGGCCAGCCGCTTTGACGAAGCCACAGCCTATGCAACATTCGACGGCCACATGAACGGTGACATGAAAACCTATGTGTACAAAACCACCGACTATGGGGCAACCTGGCAATCACTGACGAGCGGGGAGCTGAGCGGCTATGCGCACGTCATCCGAGAAGACTTGGTGGTCAAAGGCCTGTTATTTCTCGGCACGGAGTTCGGTTTGTTTATCTCGCTTGACGGTGGTCGGCAGTGGGCGCGGTTCACCGGCGGCAATTTTCCGCCCGTGGCCGTGCGCGACATCGCCATTCATCCACGCGAATCGGACCTGATCCTGGCTACGCATGGTCGAGGCATCTGGATCATTGATGACATCACCCCGTTGCGCGCGTTGACGCCAGAGCTGTTGGCGCAAGAGGCTACGTTCGTTGACGCGCGGCCGTCGGTCATGACGATCCCGGCTTCCGAATTCGGCTTCTATGGCGATGCTGAGTTCACGGGCCGTTCTGCTCCTGAAAACGCCGTCATCACCTACTACCAGAAAAAACGGCATATCTTCGGCGACCTGAAATTCGAAATCTATGACTCATCAGGGCGGTTGATCTCAACGATTGCCGGTAATAAGCGGCGTGGGTTGAATCGCGTCGAGTGGCCGATGCGATTGAAGCCGCCAAAAGTGCCGCCTGCTGCCGGCCTTGTGCCGAACTTCTTCTCGCTGGTCGGCCCGCGCGTGCTCGATGGCGTTTACACCGTCAAGATGATCAAAGACAAACAGACCTACACAACCCAGTTGACACTTGTGCCCGACCCGCGCTCGACGCACAGTCGAGAAGACCGCCTGGCACAGTATGAGTTGGTGATGAAACTTTACGACCTGCTAGGCCGACTCACCTATGTTGTCGAAACTATCACGCAGGCGCGCGAGCAAGCCCGCGAGCGTGCAAACAAGCTGCCGGCGACGGACCCGCTGCGAAAACGCTTAGAAGAATTGACCAAATCGGTGGAAGCGATCCGCGCCAAACTGGTAGCCACCAGGGAAGGCGGCGGCATCACGGGCGAGCAAAAACTGCGAGAACGTCTGGGCGATCTGTATGGCAACGTCAATGGCTATGAAGGACGTCCCACGCAATCGCAGGTCAGGCATGCGGCAGCCTTGGAGAAAGAGCTGGACGCCGTTGTGGCTGAGTTTGACGCCGTGATCACAAAGGAACTGTTGCCGATTAACGCGGCACTGGAAAAGAAAAAACTCGACCCCATCAAGCTGATGACCAAAGCTGAATGGGAGAACCAACAGGAGAAGTGATATGGTTGATTTCAGGTTAACCGATGAACAGCAAGCCATTCAAAAACTCGCTCATGAATTTGCCGTCAAAGAAATTGTTCCGGTCGCTGCTGAGTACGATCAGACAGCCAAGTTCCCGTGGCCGATTGTGGAGAAAGCCTATGACGTCGGCCTCATGAATTTGAATATCCCTGAAGAATACGGCGGCGCCGGTCTGGGCCTACTTGAAGAATGTCTGGTCGCCGAAGAGTTATCGTGGGGCTGCGCGGGCATCAACGGCGCCATTGGCTTGAATGCGCTGGCGGCGCTGCCGTTGCTGATTGCCGGCGACGAGACGCAGAAGAAAACTTATCTCTCGCGCTTAGCGCGTGAGCGACAGATGGCTGCGTATGCTGTCACTGAGCCGGCCGTCGGTTCTGATGTCGCCAACTTACAAACGACAGCCGTGCGCTACGGCGATGAGTACGTCATCACCGGAACAAAAAATTTCATCACCAACGCCTCGGTCGCCAACTTCTATATCGTCTTTGCGCGCACTGACAAGACGAGCCGGCATCAGGGCATCAGCGCGTTCATTGTGGAACGGGAGTGGGCTGGTGTGATGCCCGGTCGCAAAGATGACAAGATGGGACAGCGGGCGTCAGACACGGCGCAACTGATCCTGGAAGAAGTCAGAGTACCCAAGGCGAACCGGCTTGGTCAGGAAGGCGACGGCTTCAAGATTGCCATGCAGGTTTTTGATAAATCGCGCCCTGGCGTGGCGGCCAATGCTGTGGGCTGCGCGCGGCGCGCGATGGAACTTGCGCTGGCCTACGCGACCGAGCGGCAGGCATTTGGCGTGCCGATCATCCAGCACGAGGGCATCAGCTTCAAGATTGCCCAGATGGCGATGGAGATTGCAGCCGCTCGTCATCTGACCTGGCACGCTGCATGGCTGATTGATCAAGGCCTGCCGGCCACGCTGGAAGCTTCGTATGCAAAATGTTTCGCCGCCGATATGGTCATGCGCGTGACCACAGAAGCCGTGCAAGTGTTCGGCGGATATGGTTACATCAAGGAGTACCCGGTCGAAAAATTGATGCGCGACGCCAAAGTGTTTCAGATTTACGAAGGCACGTCAGAAATTCAGCGCGTGATCATCGCCCGCGAGTTGGTCAAACGGCGATAGCAACGGATGTGATTGGCCAATGGCTGACTCACGCACGGACGGCAGAAAACAGTTAAGATGCTCGGTTGTTGATCAGTCATTGACCAATGGCTGACTCACGCACGGACGGCATGATACCAATCGTGGAAAAGGACCGTGTTTGTGGAGCCAAAAAGCAGGAATCGCCCATGAGCTGACGCGCGCCACGAAGGATGAAAAGACAATTCTTTCGTGAGCTTCGTGTGTTTGGTGGGCTATTTTCAGAGGAATCGCTCATGTGCTATCGCACACCACG
>JANWZE010000065.1 GCA_025054955.1 Blastocatellia bacterium
TTCCATGTGAGTCGCGCTCACAAAACACTGCTGGTGCGAGCCGGTGCAAGCGAGGGATTGATTTACTACCAAGACGGCGAAATCGTTCATGCTGTGACCCAGGATCAAACCGGTGAACCCGCTTTCCGTCAAATCATCAACTGGCAATCGAATGATTATGCTGTGTTCACCGATGAGCCGCCGCCGACTCGAACCATTTTTCGGGATTTCGACAGTCTGCTGAGCGCCGCTACGCAGCCCGGTTCCATGTCAACCCCGACGACAGCAGCCACTGAGCAACAGCAGACTCAACAGGAGATTTCAGAGGTCATACCTGATGCGCCCCAGCCCTTGCATGAGGCCCCGGTTGCTGAGTCTCAACCTGCTGAGCAGTTGGCCGACGAGCCGCCTCCGGCCGTCATACAACAAGAGACCTCGGACTCCTGCGGGGAAATCCCAAGCACGAAACCCGAAATCCCAAACGTTTCGGATTTCGAATCTGGGATTTCGGATTTCCCTCAAAGAGGGACCAAGATGCCTGCTTTCTCCAGCGATGACAAGCGTCACATCGAGGAGCTGCTCATGGCATCAGATCATCTGGAAGGCGGCTTGCTTTTGACTGTTGATGGCGCGATCCTAGCTTCAAGCCTACCGCCACACGCGCTTTCGTCCAGCGTATTGGCCGATGCCGGTTCGCTGTTCCGGATGTGTCAACGTCTGGCTGAGGAACTCGGTCGCGGCCATCACCGGCAATCTTTTATTCAAGGCGACCTAGGTAACATTATCCTTTCGGAGGTCGGCGACGGCTCTTTCCTGGTGTTTATTACCAATGCCAAAGCGACGCTTGGTCTGGCTCTGTTGCAAGCTCGGCAACGAGCGCAAAAGGTCGGTCACATCATGGCGAATTATGCGTGAGCGCTCTCGTGGTTGGTTTCATAACTGTCCGGTTAAGCAACTCAGACCGGAAACCATCGGCAATGAACAAACGATTGATGACAAGGGACAGAGAATATGGTTCTAAAACGACTCTTCAAGGATAAACCATCAGACAGTGACGCCTCCCATCTTGAGGTGGTTGATCCCTTGATCCGTCAACTTGCTTTGCGCATCCGGGGCTCGTTCGACTTGGATGAAGTGTTGCAACTGGTCGCCCAGATGATTGGTGAACACCTGCGTGTTCATCATTGCATGGTTTACCTGTGCGATCCAAACTCGGACACGCTGCGTTGGCGCGCAGGTTACCAGGAGCCGGAACTGGCTCCATTGCGTTGGCCACTGAAAGAACCAGAATTCCCCGACCTCTTCCAGCGACTTCGCCGAGGGGACATCGTGCGGGTTGACGACCCGCTCAACGACCACATCGTGATGGCTGAACGCGCCCGGTTTCAAGCAGCCGGCATTCGGATGCTCTGCTTTGTCCCCTGCTTGGGCGAGCAATTGGAGGCAGTCATCGTGATAGGTCATACCGCGCCCCTGCACCCGTGGAGCGAAGCGGAAAAGCATTTCCTGGAAACTGTCGCAGCCGAGGTTGCTATTGCTGTTCGTCTGATGAACCTGTCATCGGAAGTCCGGCGGGCTGGCAATCAGGTCTACAGCGCCACGGCTGAGATGCAGGCCGAAAACCAGCACCTTCAAGGGCTGATCCAATTGCTCCTGCTGCCGTCGGGTGAACTGAGCCAGGTGTTGAATCACATCACTGAGTCGTTGGCCACGTTGTATCAGGTCAAAGCATGTAGCATTGAAGAGTTTCAAGATGGCCAGACAGAGACGGCGACCGTCCGCTCCATGCGCATGTCCGACTACACCACCGACCTCGGCGTGTTTGCCACCGAGGGAACAGCGCGCATGCCAGTGATCCAAACCAAACATCATCAGGTCATCTACAAGGCGGCCGATACGTACCCCGATGACCGATTCCTGCGAGATAACAACTTCAACTTCTACGTCGGCATTCCCATCCTGAACCGCACAGGCGAGCTGATTGGCCTGCTCAATCTGTACAATTCTGAGCCTGTCACGTTGCAAAAGCGGGACCTGAAGACGCTCTCATCAATTGCCCGACGCATCGGCTTCGAGCTGGAGGATGAAGTCGCGGTGCGCAAACGACAGGAAGCCGAACATGAACTGAAATGGCGACTGGAGGCGGCTACCCAGTGGGAAGAACAGATGAAATTCCTCCAGCAAGCCCGCGAGCTGCTCCGCCAGAGTTCAAACCTGAGCGAAGGGTTGCAGTCGCTGATTGTCGAGGCCAATCGGCAGATGGGATCGGAGTTCGCGGCCATTGCCCTTTATGACGAACAGGGACAGACCGCCGAGCTGTTCACCGCTGGCATTGAAGATTCCGTCCGCGAAGCGATTGGCTTGTTGCCAACTCATCGTGGCGTTCTAGGACTGCTGGCCGAATGGTCAGGGCCGCTCCGGTTAGATAATATCGCAAATCATCCGCGCTTCAGCGGATTCCCGGCCAATCATCCGCGAATGCGCACGTTTCTGGGCGTGCCGCTACGAGTGCGTGGAGCCACAGTCGGAGCGCTCTACTTTGCTGACAAACACAACGGTCAACTGTTCACCAGCGAGGACGAATTATTCGCCACCGAGCTTGCCGCCCAGGTGGCGCTGGCCGTGGCAGCCCCTATCGTGACCATGCCCGAAAGGCCAGCGCAATGGCCAGAGGACGCAGTCGCCCAGCAGCGCGCCGATGTCAGCCAGCGAGAGACGGCCACGCCATCAACGCTGGCGCCGGTAAGTCGAATCGAAACCGATTGGCAACTGATCTCGGATCTGTTTACGCTCATCGAGCGAGGCGCGCCGATTGAAGAAATCTGCGAGGAAGCAGCCACCCGATTGACCGACTTCTTCCCCGGCTCGGCTGTCGGCGTCTGGTTGATTGATCCGCTCACGCAGACGCTCATCCAGACCTACGGGCAAGGCGGGCCGATTGAACGATTGGCTCGGCGAGGGCCATTACGGATTGGCGAAGGCACCATCGGACGCGCGGTCATTAGCGGACAATCATTGTCGTTGACCGATTTCTACCAGAATAAAAACATCCCCGACGACATCAAAGCCCTGACCAGCCCTGACGAGCTGTACAACTCTATGCTCGTCATGCCACTGAGAACACGCGATAAGACGGTCGGCGCCCTGATCATTTTTGCACCCGAGCAAGCACCCACCGAGACGTCGGCACAGGCGTTCACCTCGGTGATCGCCTATTGTTTGGGTAGCGTAGTGGATCAATCGCGGATGCGCGAAACCATCGTTCAACACAGCCAGGAAATGGCCAAGATGCAGTCGGCCATCGAGTCCATGAGCGCGCCTTCTTCGCTCGGCAAGATGTGCGACGACATTATCAACAACCTGACCCGCTCGCTGGACGCCACGCACTGCGCCTTTTTCCTCCGGCAATCGGCTGAACGAGACCTCTGGCTCTTCCGCCATCAGGGGTTGAGCGAAGCCTTGGCCGGTCTGGGCCGGCGCATTTCGATTGACGAGGCTGAAAACAGCATTGCGTCCCTGCCCGCCCGCGAAATCCTCATCGAATCAGAAATCGAGAAGAGCCACCAGATTCGCAACCGCAAATTGATTGATGTGCTGCGCGCCGAAAGCATCCGTTCAGGCGTGCTCTTGCCGCTGGTAGCCCACGATGAATTGATCGGGCTGCTCGTTTTTGCCTCACCCGAAGCGAATCATTTTGCTCACTATTCGCGCGAATTCTTCGCCATCATCAGCAATCGCATTGCCAGCACGCTCCATCAACTGCTCCACACGGAAACAACCCCTGAGGCCAAACCCCAACCGGTGTCTGCGCCAGAGCGCGCTGCAACAGATTTGAACGAGGTGTTGATCACCAACCTGCATAGCGGCGTCATGGCGCTCGATCGAGACGGAACGGTCACCATGTTCAACCCGGCAATGGAACGATTGACCGGTTATCGTCAGCGTGATGTTCTCGGTCGGCGGATCAGCGACATTGAAGCCTCGCTCTTTACCCGCGTCAACCCGTTCAACGACGCCATGATTCAAGGCCGTGTGATCAACTGGGATGAACTGCAAATCGTCACCAAAGGCGGCAGCAAGAAGCACGTGTCGGTAACGGTTTCACCACTGGCTGACGAGCGTGGCGCGCTATCCGGCGCTGTGGGCATATTCACCGATATGAGCGAAATTCGCGCGCTGGAGCATGAACGCTATCGGCTGACCCCACTGGCCTTGATCGGCGAGATGTCGGCTCGATTAGCCCATGAGATCAAGAATCCCTTGGCTAGCATGATGAGCGGCCTAGAACTGCTCAAACGACGACTCCAGTACGGCGAGCGTGAAGCCCGTTACTTTGATCGCCTCATTGCTGAACTGCAACGATTGGATACGACGGTGCGCGAAATGCTCGCGTATTCACGCACAACCCCGCCAACACTGACAGCCGTGGATCCTGTCGAGCCGCTGGAGCGTGCTATAGACACATTGACGCCCCAGTTGGAAGCCAGCCTCATCCAGGTCCAACGCGATTACCAAGCAGGCACGATCTCGGCCATGATGGACCCCAATCAGATGGAACAAGTCTTCCTCAACTTGATCATCAACGCCATCCATGCCATGCCCGATGGCGGGACGCTATCCGCCTCGTTGCGGACGATCTCCGCCTCCGACAACGGCGATATAAGCGCTGGCGAGGCCCCCGCTACGTTCATCGAGTATGCCATCCGCGACACCGGCGTGGGCATCGGGCCTGACATCCTTGACAAAATCTTCGATCCATTCTTCAGCACCAAAACGCACGGGAC
>JANWZE010000066.1 GCA_025054955.1 Blastocatellia bacterium
CGCTTGGCTCAGCCGGCGCACTCCAAGAGAGAGTCAGGAGCGTATGAGAATGCGTTTTGGAGTGCGGTGGCAAGCCCGCGGGGCGCGACGCCGCTTTGGCCTGGTGGGTCGTGTTGGGAGCGAAAGCGCCGTCGCCGCTTGCTCTGCCTGCGCACTCCAAGATAAAGCCAGGAATTGCCCATGTGTTCGCGCTCGCCACGAACGATGAAAATACCATTCTTTCGTGAGGTTCGGTGTTTCGTGGGCTATTCTCAGCGGAGAGGAGGTCAACTCTCCAGAAGGTAAGAGGCGATCTCCTTGCAACCGGGCAAGCCCGGCAAGCTCTCAGCATGCAGAACGGCATTGACGACGGCCTGCGCCATGACTTCAGCAGCGATGGCGCCGACGAGAGCAACATTGACCGGCTCGGGATGATCCCCGGTAGCGAGAGCGAAGATGGTGTCGCCATCCAGCGGTGAATGAACCGGGTTGATCGTTCGCGCCAAGCCATCATGCGCCATCTGCGCCACCACGGTAGCTTGTGATTTGCTTAGCGCGGCGTTGGTAGCAACCACACCAATTGTGGTGTTCTGGCCTTCGGTGAGGCTCTCCATGGGGACACCAGATTTGATCTGTTCAATGACGTTGATCAGGCGTTGACCATCCGCTGATCGTACACCGGCCAGCAGTCGGCCTGTCACCGGGTCAGAGACCTGACCCCACGCATTGACGGCCACAATCGCGCCAACAACGACGCCGTCGGCCAAGCGAATGCTGGCCGTGCCCAGTCCCGCTTTCATCGCCCGTGTCGGGCCAAGCACTTTGCCCACAGTTGCGCCAGCGCCGGCGCCGACATTGCCTTGAGCGACCGCGCCAGTCCTGGCTGCTTGACAAGCCTTGTAGCCGGATTCGCCTGTTGGTCGAATAGACGGGTCGCCCAGTTGCAAGTCGAAGAGGATCGCGGCAGGCACAATCGGCACTTTGGGAACGTTGGGGAGCCGCGTGTCAAATCCAATGCCACGTTCTTCCAGATATTGGACGACGCCCGACGCGGCATCCAAACCAAAAGCGCTTCCTCCCGATAACACGACGGCGTGAACTTGTTGGACAAGATTGATCGGATACAGCAAGTCTGTTTCGCGCGTTCCCGGCGCGCCGCCGCGTACATCAACGCCAGCCACGGCGCCCGCTTCGACCAGCACGACGGTGCAGCCCGTTGGCCGGCGTGTATCTGTGAATTGTCCGACTTTGACGCCGACTACATCTGTGATTGAACCGGATGATGCGTCCATCATGTTATCTTCCACCGTATGGTTGATCGCGCGAGCGTACCGCTTCTGAGCCACACAGAAGCGAGCAGCTTACGTCCTGCGTGAAATCTTTCTCTGGTTGATTGGCATCAGGGACTAAAACCGTATGCCAGGCTGTTCCTGGCGTGTGCGCAGCCGTATCTTGGGATTGTTCGCAATCAGGAGCAACCGACGATTATTATGGATATTAACCTCTCTGGGCTTGTAGGAAAGTTGATACCAACGTTCAGCCAGTTCTTGCAAAATATGTTGAGCGGCGTCGCTCGCGTCCTTCAGTGGGAAGGCGCGTCCGCCGGTCATTTGGGTGAGTTTCTGCACCACCTCGGCTGGCTTAGGTCCAAAGCGGCGTGACGCGCCATGCGTGCGATCGGCCGCTTGCAGCACATAGACGACGATGCTTTCGCGTTTGAGATTGTCCAGGACAACATTGAACGGCGTCTTACTTTGCCAATCGTAACCGTCGCTGATCAGAATTAACACGCGCTTGGTCACGCCCACTTGCTGACGGAAGACAGCGGTGATGATGTCTGCAATCGCGTCCAGCAGCCGAGGAGACCCCTTGATGCGAAACAGCGCCGTGCCTGCTTGCAACTTCTTACGGTCGTCGGTGAACTCTTCAATCACTTCAGGCTGTTCGTCGTAAGCGACCAACATCATCTGATCGCCTTGATACAAATGGGCGGCCAATGCTTTGACTGCTTTGCTCAAATCGTCAAGGCTGGCTTGCAAGCGTTCGGTGTTATCCACCAGAACGACGATTCTGGCTGGAGAATAATCAGGCCGAAAGTATTCGATCTGCTGCGGCACACCACCGTCATACAACTCAAACTGCTCGCGCGCGATGGCCGTCGGATCAAGCTCGCTGCCCGCTTCCAGAATCACCGGCAGGATGACGTTTCTAACGCCGGTCTCTGCTGGTGATCGAACGTTGGCTTGCGCAGCGGCTACGCTGACGCCCGCCAGTATGCACACCAACGAGAGCATCCATAATTTCATGAGCTGATCTCCAATCTGCCGCATCGGCTTGTCCTCCTCAACCATAAAAGTACGGGATCGCTTGCTAAATTTCAACCGCGTCGCAAACGAGCTCAAGCCGCCCGCTGGTTGAAGCATGGCATTGGCAGCCGGCTACGCATCAGCGCAGGCGCACGCGCCGGTTTGATTGTCACAGGTCGAGTGGGACGTCTAGTTTATAAGGCTTTGCTATCGGTTTTCGTCTCAGGCGTGGCCGCGCTCTTGGTCTCGCTTTGACTCTTGGGTTCGGATTTTGATTCGGCTTTGCCGTCAGACGATTTGGAGTCACCGCTCCCTTTGCGGGCGTAATCCGTGATGTACCAGCCACTGCCTTTGAACTGAAAGCCGACCGGCGAGAGTAACCGCTCTAGCTTGCCGCTGCATCGGCGACAGCGCTTCAGTGGCGGGTCGGTCATCTTGCGCATGACTTCAATCCGTTGGCCGCATTTGGTGCATTCATACTCGTAGATCGGCATTCAAACCTCCCAGATTGAATATCACAGCGCGATAGTGTAGCAATCGTCAGCGCGCGCTTCAAGCGCATGCTCGGTCGCCCGTTGCCGCGCCGTGTATTTGGCCGTTTGGCAGCAATCGTCAGCGCGCGCTTCAAGCGCATGCTCGGAGCTGCCAAATCAATCAGCGCGTGGCTTTGAACTTCTTGCTCCGACTGGCTAATATGTACGCTCACAAAAGTGCAGGGGCGTTGCGCGAGGGCCGATCGTTGATGATGCTCTTTGAGATCATGCAAACGCCTGATGTTAGCCCGCCCAAGACTGAATCTCTTGGGCCTATTTCTCGCAGGAATTGTTCATGGCGCTCGAGCCGACGCCCAAAGAGAATGAAAAACTGATTTCTCAACGAATGAAATGTGACAGCGAATATTTTATCCGCTGGCGCCTTTCATCCGTTGGCGGGATTTTTCGGAGGATTGAATGCCAAACACCCCATTTGACGAATTAAGACGGACAAAAGAGGAAGAATACTTCCGCAAGAAAGAGCAGGAACTGATCGAGAAATTGCGACGCCGCGCCACGCTCCAAGCGGAGCGACGTGAGATGGCCGAAACGAGCGGCATCACCAATGAAGATGTCTTACGCGACTTACAAGACCTCGGCTACACGCGCGAGACGGTCAGTCTTTGGCATCTGGTGCCGTTGTTGTATGTCGCCTGGATTGATGGCGACGTCACCAACCAGGAGCGTGAGCGTCTGCTGGAATTGGCGCGCACACGTGGCATCCAGGAGGGCAGCCCCGCCTATCAACAACTGGTGGATTGGATCAGTCATCGGCCGCCACGAGAATTCTTCGAAGGCACGCTTCGGGCTATTCGACATCTGCTGGCCTCATTACCATCAGGGGAGCAAGAGGCATGTCGGCAGGACCTCGTGGCTTGTGCTACTCAGATCGCTGAAGCGTCTGGCGGTCTGCTGGGGTTGACGCCGAGCATCTCAAAAGCGGAACGGGAACTCATCGAGCGGTTCACCACCGAGCTGGTCAATCATCATCAAGCCGCCGCGCAACAGGTGATGGCCGAATTGAGCTAGAGCCATTTTCCATTGCCTTTGGCCTGGGCGTCGCGCATCCTGCTGCCTCATGCACGCCGGAGCGTGCGCTCCCAGCGATTTTCACAGGAATCGCCCATGAGCGCCGCGCTCGCCACGAAGCATGAAAATACAATTCTTTCGTGAGGCTCGTGTGTTTCGTGGGCGATTTTCAGAGGAGTTGTTCATGTCGCGCGGGACGACGCCCAGAAACGATGAAAAACGCCACAGGCGGGAACGCCTGTGCCACCTTTTCTGAGGACAAAGCGCCGTCGGCGCTTGGCTCTGCCGGCGCACTCCAGGAGAGAGTCAGGAGCGTATGAGAAATCGCTTTGGAGTGCGGCGGCAAGCCCGCGGGGCGCGACGCCGCTTTGGCCTGGTGGGTCGTGTTGGGAGCGAAAGCGCCGTCGGCGCTTGGCTCTGCCGGCGCACTCCAAGATGAAGTCAGGAACCACCCATGAGCGCCGCGCTCGCCACGGCACAGGCAGGAATGCCTATGCTACATTCTCGCACGAGGAACTGAGGAGACGTCAGACGAGTCGTTGCACCTGATCTTCCAGGGACGTCCGTCTACTGACGTCCGACTCACATCGGCATCATCCACAACGGCGCGCCGCTCAGGCCGCGTATCAACTCCAGCTCCATCTCGACACGATCCATTGTGCGGAAGAGCCGGCTGAAGAGGCCGCGGCGGCGCGGCGTGACTTCGATCTTCCGCGGCTTGCCAACTAGATGCGCCAATTCTGCTGCTAATTCGACAGCGCGCTCTAATCCGCCGATTTCGTCCACCAAGCCTAATTCTTTGGCCTGTCGGCCGGTGAAAATGCGTCCATCAGCGAATGAACGGACATGTTCTTCAGGCAAATTCCTACCGGCCGCCACCGCTTGCACAAACTGGTTGTAGGTGTCGTCAATCAGCTCCTGCAACAACGCGCGTTCTTCTTCCGTCAGCGGACGAAACGTGGAGAGGATGTCTTTATACGGGCCAGATTTGACCACTTCGGATTCAATGCCGATTTTCTGGTAGAGCGCTCGCAGGTTGTTCGCCTTCAGAATGACACCGATGGAGCCGGTGAGCGTGCCCGGATTGGATACGATTTTGTCTGCGGCGACAGCCACATAGATGCCTCCTGAAGCCGCCACATCGCCAAGCGCTGCAACCACCGGCAAGCCGCGCCGGCGCAGGTTTTGAATCGCCTGATGAATCTCTTGCGATGTGCCGACCGTGCCGCCCGGACTGTTAATGCGCACGACCAGGGCGCGCGCCCGCAGCGGCTCGACAGCTTCCAATGCTTCCAGCACTTTGCGCCGTGACGCGCCGAACTCGCTGTCGGAGATGATCCCTTCCACCTCAACAATAGCCACCCGATTCTTTTTTCTCCACCACAAGAGCGTCATACATTCATACGACCACACGTGTCACACGACGGCTGATGCCGCAGGTGATCTCATAGGAAATGGTTCGCGCTTTTCGCGCCAGCTCAGCGGCTGTCACGCTGAGGCCATCGCGCTGACCCATCAAGACGACTTCATCGCCGAGCGCCACATCAGGCACGTCGGTCACATCAATCAACGTCAAATCCATACTGACGCGCCCGACCACCGGCGCATATCGGCCGCGAATGATCACGCGCGCTGTGTTGGAAAACGCCCGCATGTAGCCATCTTGATAACCAATCGGCAACGTGGCAATCTGGCTGGGCCGCTCGGTCACAAATGTGCCGCCATAGCCGAGCGGCGAGCCGGCTGGCACACGCTTCAGCAAGATAATTTGCGAATGCAGCGACATGACCGGTTTCAATACCAGCGCCGGCGAATACAATCCATACAATGCGCCGCCAGGCCGAACCATTGTGCCCCAGGTTTGCGGATGTCGAAACACGGCCGCGCTGTTGGCTGCATGAATCTCTCTCGGTTGATGCCCGGCTGCTCTGATCATCGCCAGCGCGTGCTCAAATCGTTCCATTTGTTGCCGCGTAAAGGCGTCCTGCCGCGGCTCATTAGCTGAGGCTAAATGGGTCAACACGCCATCCATCCTCACATGGCTGTAGCGACGAAGGTGATCCAGAAACGATGCTAACTGATCCATCGGGACGCCCAGGCGGCCCATGCCGGTATCCACTTTCAAGTGATAGGAAGCGACCATGTCGCGGGCACGCGCGGCGGCATCGAGTTGTTCGATAGCCCACTCGCTGTAGATGTCCGGCGTCAGCTTGAAATCCAGTAGCAGCGGGGCTTGTCCTTGATAAAATCCGCCGAGGCAGAGAATCGGTCGTGTCACCCCTGCTTGCCGCAGCGCGACTCCCTCTTCTGGCAATGCCACGCCGAACCAATCGCAACCAAGCGTCTCCAGATGCCGAGCGACCAACACTGCATCGTGCCCGTAGGCGTCAGCTTTCACGGCGGCGAGAATCTTGGTGTGAGCGCCAACACGCTCTTTGATCACGCGAAAATTATGCGTCAGATGATCCAGATGAATTTCAGCCCATGTGGGACGACCAACTGGTTGTGTCCGCCGATGGCCGTGTGGCGCGTGCTGCTGCGTCATCGCCGTCGAATTGTCGGGCTGCGTCATAGCCATTCGTTCCAGGCCAAGTTAGAACGCCGATTCTTCCATGAGATTCTCAAAGCGCGTGAACTCACTCAGAAATGCCAGTTCAATTTTGCCCGTCGGGCCGTTGCGTTGCTTGGCCACAATCAATTCAGCTTTGCCTTCAGTCTCCGGCGTTCTGTTGTAGAGGTCTTCTCGAAACAAAAATGCGACCACATCAGCGTCCTGCTCCAAACTTCCGCTCTCCCGCAGATCGCTCAACTGTGGCCGATGATCGGTGCGCGCTTCCGGCGCGCGGCTAAGCTGCGAAACGGCGATGAGCGGCACCTGCAAATCTTTGGCCAGACTTTTGAGGTCACGGGAAATTTGCGAGACTTCTTGCTGACGGCTTTCAGCGCGTCCGCGGGCGCTCATCAGTTGCAAATAGTCAACGATGAGTAGGTCTAATCCACGTTCATGTTTGAGCCGCCGCGCTTTGGCGCGCAGCTCCAGTGGGCTGATGCCCGGCGTATCGTCAATGAAGATGCGGCACTCGGCCAATCGGCGCAATCCTTCCGCCAACCGCTTCCACTCATCGCGATTGAGAAACCCGTTGCGAAAGCGTTGCATGTTGATCCGCGCCTCTGAACAGAGCAACCGCATGACCAGTTGCTCTTTGCTCATCTCCAGTGAGCTAATTCCTATGACATGGCCAGCGAGCGCCGCATTCTGCGCGATGCTCAGCACAAAGCTGGTCTTTCCGACCGAGGGTCGAGCCGCAACGATGATCAAATCGCTCGGCTGAAGCCCCGACGTCATGCGATCGAAATCAATGAAGCCGGTGGCCAAGCCGGTGATCATCTGCGGACGGCCGGCTCGCTGTTCGACCAGTTCCAACTGCTGCTTCGCGACCTCGCCAATGGGCGCAAAGCCCACTTTGGTCCGCGCCTCGGCAATATCCAGAATGGCTTTCTCAGCCTTGTCCAGAATCAGGTCGGATTCTTCTTCCTGCTCGAAGCACTCGCTGATGATCTGATTGGACACAATGATGAGCCGGCGCAACAGCGCACGGTCGCGTACAATCTTGGCGTAGTGTTCGATGTTGCGCAGGTACGGCGTCCCGTCCATCAGCGCGGCAATGGCGCTGACGCCGCCAACCTGCTCCAGTTCTCCCGAGCGGTCCAATTCCTCCCGCAGCGTAATCGGATCAATCGGACGATCCTTTTCAAACAGCGCCACCATCTTGTCAAAGATGCGCCGATGCGCATCCAGATAGAAATCATCGCGGCTCAGGATTTCCAGCGCCTGATGGAGTGTCGTGTTGTCAATCAAGATCGCGCCGAGGATAGACCGTTCCGTCTCGATGCTGTGCGGCAGTGACCGCTCGGTTGTCATCTCTTTCAGTGATTTGGCCATGCTCGTCACCTACGCCCGGCCTAGTTTACTACAACCATGCCACCACACAAAACCCTGTTCATGACTGCTACAGGATTGGCCAGTGCCAGAAGAATCTGTACGGGGCGCTCGCTGTGGCGCCCCGCCCAAACGGCCTCGACTCTGACAGAGCCCAAGCTCGACAACATCCTGTACGGGGCGCTCGCTGTGGCGCCCCGCTCCTACTACCTCGACTCCGACAGAGCCCAAGCTCGACGACACCCTGTACGGGGCGCTCGCTGTGGCGCCCCGCTCCTACTGCCTCGAATATGCAATTCTTTCGTGAAGTTCGTGTGCTTCGTGGGGCTATTTTCAAGGGAATCGTCCCCATGCAACGACACACCACGAAGCATGAAAATGGTTATTTTTAGAGGAAGCTTGTCCTACTACTAACTGGCTAGTATAATCCCGCCGGTTTCAGCGTCTGCTGCGTTACAATGTTGAAGCCATCATGAGTACTCAACGGAAGAAGTCCCCGCCACGAGCAGGTAGCGAGGGCGGCCTGAAGGGAGTGGGCATGCAATGTAAAGCTATGGGAGGAACTTTATGGAAACACTCAAACGACATTTCGCATCGTTCTGTATTTTGCTTCTGGCTGGTGTGCTGGTCATATCCGGCGGTGCTGCAACCCGACAGCCTAACCGTCCGGATGATCCTCAAACCAACCTCAAGACGTTAAAAGCCCAATTGCTCCAATTGGAGATAAAGCAATTAGAAGAGGCCATTGCTGAAATGCAGCGGCAAGAAGACCTGCTGAGCGACAAAGTGCGTGCGGAAATCGCCGAGCTGCAAGCGCAACGGCAGCAACGGCAAGACCAACTCGATCAGTTGGCCTTGGAGATCAACATACCCGACATCCTGCCGGGTCAAGACCTTCAACAGCAGATCAACGCCGTCAAAGCCCAGATCATGAAGATCGAGCTGGACGACGTCAAAACGCAGATACGGCAACTGAAACAAGCAGGTGATAAAGGCTCGCCACTGATGCTCTCACTCAGAGAGCGTTATCAGAGTCTGCAGCGCGAATACAATCAGTTCACCAAGCTGCCGGTCACCAGCACGCCGCAGGAGCCGGCTGCGCCGGAAGTGGTCTTCTCGAATCCAGCGCCAATTACGATTCCAGGTACCGGCACTAGCGGCCCGGCCGCGCCGTATCCCTCGACCATCACTGTCAGCGGTTTGACGGGAGTGGTGACGGATGTCAATGTCACGCTCACAGGTGTGAGTCACACATTCCCGGATGACATTGACATTCTGTTGGTCGGTCCGGGTGGGCAGACGCTTGTGCTGATGTCGGACTGCGGCGGTAGTCCTGACATTACAGGCATCACGCTGACGTTTGATGATGCGGCAGCCACTTTACTTCCCGACTCCACTTTGATCGCTGCTGGAACGTATAAACCGACGAACTATGGTACTGGGGATGCATTCCCGGCCCCGGCTCCGGCCGGGCCTTACAATAACCCGGCAACGGCTGGCACGGCGACGCTGGCATCGGTGTTCAACGGCATTTCCCCCAACGGCACTTGGGGCCTGTTTGTGGTGGATGATGTTGCCGGCGATGTTGGCGGCATTTCCGGTGGGTGGAGTTTAGACATCACCACTACCGGCGCTGCGCCTGTGAATGACTTTTGCGCTGGCGCCATCACGCTGAGCTGCCCCGGCACGCTCACAGCCGACACAACCATGGCCACAGACAGCACGGTCAATGTCAACTGCGGCAATTTTGGCGATGACAAGGACGTTTGGTACAAATTTGTCGGTGATGGCGGAACTCACACCATCTGCACCAACGGCAGCAACTACGACACGATCATTCAAATCTACACCGGCACATGTACCTCGTTGAATGATGAACCGTATTGCAATGACGATTGCTCCTTATTTCTATCTCTTCTTCACTCGTCCGTCACCTTCACGGCGGCGATGGGTGTGACGTATTTCATTCAAGTCTCAGGGTTCGCTGGCGCTAGCGGCAATCTGGTGATCAGTTGCGATAACGCTGCGCCAACAGTGACGCCCAGTCCGTTAAGTTACGGTTCGGTGCATCTTGGGTTGACGAGCGCGGCGCTGTTGACCACGGTGGATACGACCGGTTGCGGCAGCGTGACGTTCACGAGCATCACCGAGGCGGGGACTAATCCGGGTGACTTCAGCCAGACACTGCCCGCCACGCCGTTCACGTTGAATGATTGCAGCACATCGGTGACGTTCCCGTCCACGTTCAGTCCGACCGGACCGGCCTGTGGCGGCCCGCGCAGTGCCACGCTGACTTACACGACCAGCGCCGGTACGATCGTGCAGACGCTCACCGGCACAGGCACGAACACAGCGCCGGTGGCCAATGCCGGACCGGATCAAACGGTGCCTGAAGGCGCATTGGTGACATTGGCCGGTTCAGCCACCGACAGCGATGCCCACGACGCCGGCGGACCGTTCACGTTCGCTTGGACGCAGACGGGCGGGCCGCCAGTGACGCTGAGCAATCCGGCAGCGGCCAATCCGACGTTCACCGCGCCCGAAGTGCCCAACGGCACGTGCGTCACGCTGACGTTCTCGTTGGTCGTATCTGATCAGCACGGTTGCCCGGATGCCACGCCTGACACAGTGCTCATTCGCGTTGCCGATACTATCGAGCTGAGTGATGACAGCAACGGCAATTGCGTGAAGATCACGATGACATGCACCACAGCGGGCGCAGCCGTCTATTGCTTCAAGACAGGCGCTGGAACGACATTCACCGGCCCCTGCACGGTCACGGTCAGCGGCAATACCATCAACGTGCAAAGCACGGCGGCGGACCCGAACGCGCTCCAAGGCATTCTGGACGTGGGTCGCTGCCGTGGGAATGCGCGGTTGACGATCAGCCGGCTGACGCCGACAGTGACGCATACCATTACATCGAATGTGAACGCATGTAACGACACATGCGCATGTCCGTGATTCCTCTAATCAGATGGAGACAGGCGAGCACGAGCGTTGACATCTGACCGGCTCGGCTCGCCTGTGCCACAACACAATGAGAGAAACGGCAAACCTCAGGCTGACGGCCTGCGGCTCTGAGGTTCGCCGTTTTTTCTTCTACCAATCGGGAAGGGAAAGGCCTCCGTTGGAGGGGCGTTGCTGTGTGGGTGCCCGCTAACGTGTGGTGTTTTTGTGTTGCTGCAACGCACGGTTGTAAGGGAATCCCTGTGTCGTCGCCCATCAGAGAGTAGCGGGATGTGCATCGTCTGGGTCAGGGATCATCCCTCCAATTCCCAGGGCGCCTTGCAGAGGCGTCCCGCGTTCTCCCGTTAGCTCGTTCATGCGGTGAGCCGCTCGCCGCGAACATCCATGCCAACTCCCGGGTGTAACTTTTGTGAAACAAGGATTGGGCAGTGTTTGGAACATTGAGATTTTGAACGTTTCAACTTATTTAGGATTTCGATATTCGGATTTCGGATTTCCCTCGAAGAGGGGCTTGGGATTTCAAAATCGCCTGGCGGAGCAAAGTAGCGAACCGGCATTTCTGACCTTTCTTGACGATATCAAATGACTCATGTATAGTCCCGTTCACTAAGCAAACCGACCCGGAGAAGAGCACAGGCCGTTGAATGCTTTTTGGTGAGGCACGATGTTAGCAGACCATTCACTCTATCGCATCTTGTTGGTTGAGGATGATCCGGCCCATGCGACATTGATCCGGCGGGCGCTGCACAAGGAGCGGCCGCAGGATCAGGTTGTCGTGAGTGAATCGTTGCAGAGCACCTGGGAGCAGCTTGATCAACAAGCGTTCGATGCTCTTGTCGTTGATTTTTCGCTGCCCGATGCCAGCGGATTAGAGTTATTGCAAGAGTTGCGCGTGCGTGGCCTGGACGTGCCGGTCATTATTGTGACTGGTCATGGCGACGAAATGACGGCTGTGCAGGCGATGAAGCTGGGGGCGTTCGACTACATTGTCAAATCCCAAGATTACGCTCGCGCACTGCCGCTCGTTGTGTATCGCGCGATCGAAACCAAGCGGCTGGAACGTCAACTGGCCTCGGCTGAAGTCCGCTATCGGCTGCTGTTTGAGCAAGCCCAGGATGCCATCGGCATCATGGACCAGAACATGCGCTTTTTGGATGTCAACTCGGCGTGCTCGGAGCTCAGTGACTACACTCGCGAAGAGCTGTTGAATATGACGGTTCTTTCACTGGTGCGACCGGAGGCCGTGGAAACAGCGCGACAGTTGTTCGAGCAGTTGCGGCGGCATGGTTCGTTGCGCATCTCAGAATGCCGCATGCTCCGCAAGCAGGGGACAGAGGTTGTGGTGAGCGTCTCAGCGGTCGCATTGAGCGAAGGCGTCTACCAGTTCATCGCCCGCGATGTGACAGAACAGAAGCGGCTCCAGCAAGAGCTCTTCCAGATGCAAAAGATGGATAGCATCGGCAAATTGACCAGCGGCATTGCCCATGATTTCAATAATCTGCTTGGCGCAATTCTGGGATATGCCTCGTTGTTGAAGTTGGAATTTGATCCTCAACACCCGCTTTACGGCTTTGTTGAGACGATCGAATCATCGGCGCAACGAGGCGCTGATCTGGCTCGTCAGTTGCTCGCCTTCGGGCGCAAAGAGAAAGCGCAGACCAGCCCGGTTAATCTCAACAAGATCGTCGAGGAAGTGCGGCGGCTGCTGGCTCATACCATCAGCAAGCGGATCGAGATCATCGTTCATACGGATGATGAGCTCTCTATGGTCGAGGGCGACGCCGGACAATTGCAACAGGTCCTGCTGAATCTGTGCCTCAATGCGCGTGATGCCATGCCGCAGGGCGGACGACTCGTGCTGGAGACGCGCAACATTGTTTTGGACGAGGCGTTTATTCGCAACCATCCGGGCGCGCAAATCGGACCGCATGTGATGGTGTCAGTCACCGATACAGGCTGCGGCATGGATCAGGAAACGCAGCAACGCATCTTTGAACCGTTCTTCACCACCAAGGAACAGGGACAAGGCACAGGCCTTGGGTTGGCGATGGTCTACAGCATTGTGCGTAATCATGAAGGGGTGGTGCGCGTCTACAGTGAACCTGGGCATGGCACAACCTTTGTCATTTACCTGCCGGCCTCGAATCGCGCTGAGATGGTGATCGAAACAGCGCCGGTGGAGAGTCGAGGTGGGAGCGAATTCGTTCTCGTTGTTGACGACGAAACGGCGATTCGCAATCTGCTCAGCGACGTGTTGACCAGCGCCGGCTATCGCGTCATGACTGCAACAAACGGCGTGCAGGCCATACGGATTCTGGAACAAGAACCAGATATTGAGCTGGTCATTCTTGATATGATCATGCCGCAGATGGACGGCAAGGAAACTTATGAGCGATTGCGCGCGCACCGGCCTGACTTGCCGGTGCTCTTTTCTAGCGGATTCAGTCGGCACAATCTGACGCAGGAGATGCTCAACCATCCCCGCACGCATTTCATCCAGAAGCCCTATGTCGTGCATGACCTGTTAATGGCGGTGCGCCGCGTCTTGGATGAATAGAGGTTGACCCAGCACAGGCCGATTGGCCAGAGACGCGCGGCTGGCTTGGATGAGCCGGTCAGCCCCACCCGCGTGCACAGAGGTAACTATGAGAGAGATTCTGATCATTGTGATGTTGATGACGCCGCTCATGCTCTCGGCCCCGCAAGCGGGACGACACCGCGAAGAGCCGCCCAGCGCCCCAACGGATGCGACCACGCCGGTGAAAACAGACACGCCACGACCGGTCTTGGTCAACATGACGCCGGACGAGTTTGACGCCTGTGGTCTAAAGAAGCTCTCGGAGGAAGAACTCAACCGCTTGGACCGCTGGTTCCTTCAACTGCTGGTGAAGCTTCAATCGCTGCCCAAAGAGCGCAGCCTCACCTTCGACCGTTCTGGCGAGGCTTCGACCGGCCGGACGACGGCCGAAAGCCGGCAACGAGACCTGGAACTGCAGGTGCAGGACTTAGAATCTCGCTTAGCGATCATTCGGCGAGAAACAACCCGCATGTCGTTTGACATCACGCAAGCGCGCCTGGCCGCTTCGCGCGGCGATTGGTCTTCGCTCACTAGCACACTGCATGGGTTGGAAACCTCGCTTCGACAGATTGAACGCGCCAGTCAATAAGGGCCTATTGTCCGCTGAAGGGAGCCGGTCGCGCGACTTGATTTTTAATCAAGGCCAGTAGTATTCTCTCGAACCCTGCTTTTACAAGAGAAATCCTAAACCATCAAGGAGAGGGTCGTGCATAAGGAATATCATCGTTGGTATAGTCCGAATTTAGGTCAAGAGATGCCGTTGGTGGTATATGGTCACTATGGGTGGCCGCTGTTGATGTTTCCGACGGCGGGGGCTGATTGTGAAGAGTATGAACGCTTCAACCTGATTGATGCCATTGCGCCGCATTTGGACGCGGGGCTGGTCAAGATTTATTCGATCAATAGCATTAACCGCGAGTCGTGGTTAGCCGATCACGTGCCGCCGCCCGAACGCGCCCGCCGACAAGTGCTCTATGACCGGTATGTCGCTGAGGAAGTGGCGCCATTCATCCAGTGGCACTGTCAAACACCGGGCATCCCGATTGCCACCAGCGGCGTCAGCTTCGGCGCCTTTCACACAGCCAATACGCTGTTCAAACACCCCGACAAATTCAAATGTGTCATCGCCATCAGCGGCAGCTACGACATTCGCCCGTACTGCCATGGCTACCATGATGACAACGTCTACTTCAATAATCCGGTGGAATATCTACCCAATCTGGAAGACCCTGTCATTCTTGAGCAGCTTCGCCAATGTTCGATTAACATCATTACCGGCCAGGGCGCCTATGAAGCTCCGGAGCGATCCTATCAACTCTCGGAAATTCTCTGGCGCAAGGGCATCCCTCACAATCTGGATGTCTGGGGGCACGACGTCAATCACGACTGGCCTTGGTGGTATCGGATGTACAATTACTATCTGCCCAAATTGTTTGGACGATAGTTGATCATAGCCACTGATGGGCTGACGTTCACAGCTCAGCAGACGGACGCTCAGTCATGGTCGTTGGTGAAGAGGTTCAGCTCATGCCGGAGACGCTCAATCAACAGATTGAACTCTGCCGCGCTTTTGGCGAGCGTGTCTTTTGTTATCACCGTACGGAACTGCGCCGATTCGTCTGGAGCTATGCCCAGTTGTTCGATCATGCTGACCGCATGGCAGCCGCGTTGCGCCGGCGCGGTGTGCAGCGCGGCGAGCGCATCATGATCTGGGGACCCAACGGCCCCGAATGGATCATCGCCTATCTTGGCGGCCTGCTGGCTGGCGCCGTCATCGTCCCGATTGATGTGCGGCAGACAAAGGATTTTGCTTTGCGCGTCGCTGCTGAAACCAAACCGCGATTAATAGCCCGCACGCGACTGCTGCCGGGCGATGGATTCGATCTACCACAACTGATCCTCGAAGAGTTGCCGCTGCGCTTGTCTGAGGTTGAGCCGCAACGCTTCGACGATGTTGCGCCTCAGCCCGATGATCTGGCATTGATCATGTATACGTCCGGCACGACGGCTGTCCCTAAAGGCGTCATGGTGACCCACCGGAACATCACAGCCAATTACACGGCCGTGCAGAAGGCCATCCCGCTCCAGGGCCATCACACGTTCTTATCATTACTCCCGCTCAGTCACCTGTATGAACAGACCGGCGGGTTTTGGTATCCGGTCGCCCGCGGCGATTCGATCGTCTATCTGCAAACGGTCACGCCCAAGGCGATTGAACAGGCGTTTCGACACGAACATATTCGCGCCGTGCTGGCTGTGCCACGACTGCTGCAATTGCTCAAAGACGGCTTCGTGCGCAAACTCCCGATCTCAGAATCGCGGCTGGAGAGGTTGTTGCGATGGACGGAGCCGCTGCCCAGGTCGGTCAAGAAATTGATCTACTTCCCGCTGCACCATTTCATCGGGTGGGATTTCGCTTACTTCGTGTTGGGCGGCGCGCCGCTCGATCCGGCGCTGCAACTGTTTTGGGAGCGATTAGGATTTATCGTCCTGCAAGGCTATGGCTTGACTGAAACCGGTCCGGTCATCACGGTTAATCGGCCAGAAGCACGCCGGCTCGGCTCGGTAGGGCAGGCCTTGCCGGGATTGGAAATGAAACTCTCGCCAGCGGGAGAAGTCCTCACACGTGGCCCACACGTGACGCCGGGCTACTTCCAACGGCCTGACGCGACGCGGGAATCGTTCACCGAAGACGGATGGTTTCGCACCGGCGATCTGGGTCGCCTTGACGAGGACGGCTTTCTGTTTTTACAGGGACGATTGAAAGAATTGATCGTGACCGACGCTGGAGTCAACGTCTATCCGCTCGACATCGAATCTGTGCTCGACCGGTTTGACGGCGTGCGAGAAAGTTGCGTCGTCGAATTCAAAAAACGCATCCACGCAGTGCTGCTCATGGACGAACACGCCAAGCCGCGCGCTGCCGAGATTATCAGCCAGGCCAACCGACAACTGGACGAAGCACAGCGCGTGCAAGCCTTCACCGTCTGGTGGGAAGACGATTTCCCACGCACCACGACGCTCAAAGTCAAAAAAGGTGAGGTGCTGGCCAAACTCCATGCGCGGGAGGCGGCGGCTGACATAGCGGTTCCTGCTGCCACAGCCGTTGTTGACGACATTGCGGCGTTGGTGGCGCGTATTGCTGACGTGCCGGTCACACAGATCACGCCTCAGTCAAAACTCGGCGATGATCTGGGGCTCAGTTCCATTGATCGCGTCGAGCTGGTCAGTTTGATCGAATGGGAAAAGCGAATAGACCTGGGTGATGTTGATCTCACGCCAGAGATGACCGTCGCCGAGTTGCGCCAATTGATTGAACGGAATCAACCAGACCGCGCGTCTCTGAAATTCCCGCGCTGGGGCCGATGGCCGATTATCCGTTGGTTGCGCGAGTTGCTCCAGCTTGCTGCGCTGTTTCCGATCTTCCGCCTGTTTGTTCGCCTCACGATCAAAGGGCGCGACGTCCTACCAGCGCCCGACTCAGGCCCGTATGTGTTCATTGCCAATCACACCAGCCATGCCGACACAGCAGCCATCCTCTATGCTTTGCCTGGCAGATTCCGTCGGCGACTGACCGTAGCCGCCTGGGCTGAGTTCTTTTTGCGGCCGGGCCAGCCTCTGCTGTCGTGGCTCTTCCGTTGGGTGTTGTATCCGTTCTTGGTGGTGCTGGCGCACATCTACATGATCCCGCAGCAACGGTCGCCGCGCCTGAGCTTGCAATACACCGGCGAGCTACTGGATCATGGCTATCACGTGTTGATTTATCCCGAAGGCGAGCGCCACGCCAGCAATCAGATGGCGCCGTTCATGGATGGGCTCGGATTGATGGTCACGGATATGCGGGTGAGCGTCATACCGATCAAACTCGATGGATTGGATAGGACTTTGCCTCGTGGCAGCGCCTTTCCTCGGTTCGCCAGCGCCACGCTCACGTTTGGCCAACCGATTCCGCCGCAAGCGGGCACGCATGCTGAGATCGCGGCGCGTTTGCGTGAAGCTGTCAAATCGCTCTGATACCAATTGCAGAGCGAAAGACCACGTTTTTTGTATGGGCGTCGTTGTGTGGACGCCCGCTGCGTGTGTGGGGTTTTTGTGTTGCGGTGGCAGCCGCCCACCAGAGGGTAACCAGACGTGCAACGTCTGGCTGCCTTCGCCTGGGCCGCATGCGCGGCCTCATGGTTCGATGGGCGGATACAGACATTACAATCTGGCTACCTTCGCCTGGGCCGCATGCGCGGCTCAGCAGAAACGAGCGTAGCATAAGTAAGCAAGACCAGATGCTCGCAGAAACTCAGAGACTGGTGCTTGGGACGTTCTGCTCTGCGTGTCCTTCATCAAACAGGGCTTTCCGCCAGACTATTGGTATGAGAAGCACTGCATAGGGCGTCCTCAGAGGCGATTGGCACGAGGCTACCGGCTGGCTCGTCCGTGTGTCACGGTGAGCGCCACTTAGTCCTCTTCCAGCCAATGCTCGATCGGGATCGAAAGCAGCGGGTACTTGAGCCGGAGTTGTACAACTTTGTCTGCATATCCTTTTCGTGCCGCTGAGCCGTGCGTGCGTTCGAGTGCGACTTGCTCTTGTTTGAGCGCGCGAATCTCCAGGCGATATAGATCGTTGAGGAATTCACGGATCAAGGCTGGCTCGGTTGTCGGTTTTGGCAAGATGCCGAAGCGTTGGAGTTCATCGAGCACAGCGGATTTGTACCGATAGGATTTTGGATTCATACGACCTTCGCTCTCCGAGTCAATCGGTTCATTCAGCATAACGGTCTCAGAATGTTCATACAGATTCCTAGCTCCTTGGCCCTGTGCAGTTCACCGGGGCGCTCAGAAAAGCTACCTCAGCGTTCGACACAATGGCCAGTCCAAATCTCAACCGATTGATTGGCTCCTCTGTAGTCAGAAAAGCTCTCGGAGCACTCAACAGAATTGCCCGAGCAGGCGCGAAGCGAATCTTTCACCTCTGAGCGTTTTCCCAGGGAGCTTGCGCTCTGCTTGTTGATAAGGAGCAGTCCGAGCCTGAACGCAGCGGATGTGGCTGGGCGGTTTCCTGGTGCTTGGCGACTTCCTTCTTATGGCTGGGCGTCTTACTGTCGCTTGGCGACTTCTTCCTTCAGGAGCTTGATCTTTTCTCGAACCTGTGCAGCGAGCGGACTTTCGGGAGCCACTTTGAGGAACTCATCAAACTCAGCCAACCCCTCAGCATATTTTTCTTGCAAAACAAAGACATTACCGAGCAGCAGATAGAGCGTGCCGAATTTGGGCCGAGCTTGCCGAGCGATTCGCAAGTTTTTCTCGGCGTTCTCCAGTTGATCCATTCCATAGTAAGCGCGGCCTAGTTCAAAGTAGACGTGCCATTCAGTTGGCATCAACCGTTGCGCTTTGAGCAAATGCTTCTCGGCGTCAGCATGCTGCTCAGCATCGTTGCAAAGCACGCCCATACCTAGATGGGCTTCGGCCAATTCGCCGTTGAGTTCTAGCGCGCGGGTCAACGCTTTACGAGCAAGGTCAGGATTTCGCAACCGGATGTAGGCAATACCTAGACCGCTGTGCGCTTGAGCAAATGCTGCATATTCTTCGATCGCCGCCTGGAAATAGCCCACGCTCTTTTCGACTTTTTGGCGGTCCAACTCTTTGCGTCCCTTCTGATATAAAGCCTGCGCCTTGGGAGGAATTGAAAGCTGATGCACCGATATTGCTTCAGGCAACGCGCCGTCAGGCACACCAATGCTGCGCCGAAGCGCCACCTCCAGGTTTTTCGACCCGCCGAATATCTCAATGGCCTGATTGATTGAAATGAAGCCGCTGGCCGACACGTTGACGCTGTAGGAGCCTTCTCTGAGGTTGTAGAAAGCAAAGCGGCCGGCGTGGTCGGTATGCGTCGTCTGCCCGTTACCGCTGCGAACGGAGGTCAGCACGATCCGCGCCATATAAACCGGTACGCCGCTTTCATCAACGACGCGGCCCTCAATGTAGAAATTGGTCAGCCGAGCACCGGAACTCAACCCTGGCGTTCGCTGCCCTTGCGCCAGGGCCGTCGGCATACACCAGACAAGCAAACAGATCATGAAGAATCCTCTGATGCGCATCTTCATGTGATCCCCTTGCGAAAAAGAGACGGAAGACGTGGGATTGAAGACCGGGAATGACTGTCTGCCGCCCACGGTCTCCATCACGTCCATCCATTCTTCGAGCAGGCTGCTGCTCATGGCCGATTCTTGTGGATGTAGGATTGACCGCAGAGGTCGTAGAGAAAAACAAGACTCAGCGACATCTGCGGTCCCATCCTTTGTGATTCGTGACGTCCAGCTAGCAGATGAGCTTGCTCCAGACTGACCAGCGCATTGAGTATACGCTGGTCAGCCCAGAGATTGACTCCGAAGAAATCGGGACCTAGAAAATGTACCTCACGGTCATGATCATGGTCCGTCCACCGACGTTAGTCTGTCCGAGGTTGAGGAACGTATCCACGTTGGTGGCGTTGCTTACGGTTCGCGCCGGAATGACGGTGAAGTTCCGATACATGAACACATTGAACACCTCCCAGCGGAGCTGCAACGACTGGCTTTCACCGAACGTGCGGATGTTCTTAACCAATGCTGCGTCCAGGTTACGTGTGTCACCAACGCGCTCGGTATTGCGGCCTGCTGTCCCGACAATGCCCGAGTTGGTCGGATTAAACACATAGAACGGATTGGCGACATTGGCTGCTGTCGGCAACGGGTATGTGCCGCTCAGGTTGATGCTCGGGCGCTGCGAATCGGTAACCGTTGCAATCTGGCCGGGCAGAATGCCCAGAGCATTGGCGCTGTTGAGCACCGTGTACGGAATGCCTTTAGCCAGTACGGCAATACCCGAAACCTGCCAACCGCCCAGTATTCGGTTCATGATCGGATTGCTCTCCATGAAGTTGGGGAATTGGTAAATGAAGTTGGCCACGAACCGGTGTGGTTGGTCAAATCCGGAGCGAGCTCGATCCAACTTATAGTTGAGCGGATTGGCCGGCAGCGTATTATTCGTCTGACCACCCAGAATGTCATCGCTATCGTTGATGAACGAGCTGTAGGTGTAGTTGGCCTGGAACTGCAAGCCACGGCTGAAGCGCTTCTCCACCGTTAGTTGCATTGAGTGATAGACGGACTGGGCTAACCCGTCGCCAACGAGGATAGAGCCACGCGTTGGGTCAACGCGATACCCCGTAATCTGACCCTGCGCATTGCGGATGGGTTGCAGGTTGGGCAGAATCTGCGCGTAGACGCTGGGGTTGGCATTGACAGCCGCGGCGGTGAACCCCAAATTGGTCTCCACCTCGCGAACCAGCTTCACCCCGCGCGAGCCGACGTAGTACAGCTTAAACACATAATCGCTGTAGAACTGTCGTTCGATACCCAGTGAGAATTGTTGCCCATACGGTTGGGCAATTCGCTTGTTGGGCGAGTAGAGTCGCACAGGCAGCGTGTTGGGATTGCCGCCCCGCGCCACAAAATCTTGTGGCGTCGGTGGCGCCGGACGGTTGGCCGGATTGAACAGGCGCTGTCCGGTAATCGGGCTGATGGAGACGGTCACCCCGCGTGGGAAATTGCGCGAGTTGTTCAGCAAGATGTTTTGAAACACCTGGTCATAGGAAATGGCGTAGCCGCCGCGAATGACCGTGCGGTCTGTGCCGAGCAAACGTCCCAGCCAGCCCTCTCTGCGTGGGCTCCAGGCAAAACCGAAGCGCGGCGCCCAGTTGTTGATGTCTGCCTTGGCGTTGGAGAAATAGCCGAACGGCGCGCTGGTGAACTCGTAGCGCACGCCCAGGTTGAGCGTGAAGTTTGGTTTCACGCGGAAATCATCCTGGAAGAACGCGCCGACCTCGGTCGTGCGTGCTGGCACATACCCGTCGCCGGCAAATTGCGAGAAGCTCGCGTTGCGGTCAAAGAGGAAATCAGCCAATGAGGGATATGTGACAGTGCCTCGCGAATTGGGCGCAAAGAACGAATTGAGCTGGTATCGGAGGATGTTCACACCACCCTTGAGCGCGTGCCGCCCGAAGCTATGAGAGATGTTATCCGTGTACTCATAGACATTATCAGTGCGGAACTGCGGGAAGTTGGCGTTGCCCACCGCATTGAAGCCGGTGATGGAGAACGAAGGCGGCAGATTCTCCGGGAACTTAATCCGCCGTCGAGAGTAGGTGAAGCGAAACTCATTGACGGTGGTCGGGCCGAACAAGTGAACCTCATTGAGCGTGAGGCTCTGATCCCGTTGATTCTGTCCGATCTCATTACCGGGAATCGCCGATGGCGAACCGGGGTCCTCAAAGTTGAAGATCAGATACCGGCCAGAAAACGTGTCTTTCGGGCCAAGCCGTGTGTCAATTTTCGGCATCCAACGCCACGAGTCTCGCCCATAGGGGAACGAGCCGGTCAGCGCTCGATTGAACTGTTGCAAAGGCACGGCGACATTGCCGCCAGGCGTCGCCACAGTGATCGAACCGCGCGGTGTCGGGTCGTTGGCTGTCGGGAACGTCTGAGTTAGGAAGTCCAACGCTCCCGGCGCAAATTGACTGGCGGCGGCCCGCAAATTGGCCAGCCCTTGCGGCGAGATGGCGATGGTCGGTGTGGGCACGGCCGTTGTACGGTACCACTCGCGATCATAGCTGTTGAAGAAGAAGGTGTGATTCTTCTTAATCGGACCCCCGATGGTGAATCCACCCAGGTGATCAACAACCACGCCACGAGCGCGTCGCAGCGCCTGCTTTTCGGTCAAGCCCGCCGCGCGAGCTGCCTTGAAGGTGCGTTCTTCTCCGGTGGTCAGCGCATCGAAACTGTTGCCATTCCAGGTGTACATCACGATCCCGTGAAACTCGTTCGTGCCTGACCGTGTGATCACGTTCACATAGGAACCGGAGTTGCGACCATATTCAGCCGAGAAGTTATTGGTCACCAGTTGGAATTCTTGAATCGCTTCGGGTGGCAATGTTTGCCGCGGGATGGAAAGTGATTGGTCGTTGTTATTGGCGCCGTCAATCGTGAAGTTGTTCGAGCGTGTGCGACCACCGTTCACAGAAAACCCGGAACCGGGGCGACCATTGTTATTCGGTGTCGTGCCCGGCTGCAGCAGCGCCAGCCCAGTTAAGACATTCCGTCCTGGCAGCTCCAAAATGCGTCGTGATTCGACCGACTTACTGAGTTGACTCTTGGTCATCTCAATGATCGGCGCTTCGGCTGTCACGGTCACGACTTCTTGGCCGGCTGTCGGTTCCAAAACGAGGTCAACTGATGTATCCACAGCGACCGACACAGCAATCGGCTGCCGAATCAATGTGCGAAAACCGGGTGCTGCCACTTGGACAGAATACTGTCCCACCGGCAGCGTCGAAACTCGATAAAGACCTTGATCATTAGTCGTCGTCTCTCGAGTCAAGCCAGTCTCGATGTTCTTGATTGTCACCTGAGCCCCGACGATCACAGCTCCACTCGGATCGGATACAGTTCCGCTGATCGAACCATAGATCGTCTGAGCGAGCGCAATGGCTCCGCTCAGCACAAACAAGAGGCTCAGAGCGCATAGCCTCCATAGCACTGATGCTTGCTTCATAGAATTCTCCTTTGTCAAATGAAAAGTAATAACAGCATTCCACATCAGGTATGAGCAAGTTGCGTGCCACCAGCCAGGTTGAGATTATCTAGTTATTCTTCAACGGATTGGTGAGATCAGCCGGCCAGCCCATCCAAAATTTTGGAAAAAATCACCGGAAAAATGGAAATCGCAAAAAAACACAAACCCCGTCGAGGATCATTTCGGGTTGATCCTCGACGGGGTGAAGCGCTTGCCACTACGACAAACGAGGGTGATTTAGAAGATAATCTTCAACGCCATTTCGATCGTGCGACGGCCGTTATTCAACAGGCTGAACGAACCATCGTTCTCCTGGAAGTTGAAGAAAGTGCGGCCGGCTTGATCCAGCGTGATGTTGTTGGGAATGCCAAAATTGGGATGATTCAGCGCATTGAACAGATTCAACTGGTACTGAATGCTGACCCGCTCGGTGATGCGCGTGGTTTTGAAGAGGCTGAAGTCAAACGATTCGATGCGGTCACCTGCGAACGTGTTCCGCCCGATATTGCCAAACGGCGTGCCAAATATGCGCGCGGCGCCTGCGCCGTTGACGATAAAGCGCACATCATTGGGCGTGACCGGCGTGAACACGCGCGGCGTGCGGTTCAAATCATTCAACAACCAGAAGCCCGTGGGGCTCTGACGCAGAATGGGCAAGTTGCCCGTGCCGGTTCCGCAGAAGCCATAAAACACACAGGCATCAACGTCGGTGATGGCGACGCGATCCTTCGGCGCGTTGGGATTGCCGGAGAACGGTCGGAAGTGCGATTGGCTGCCGAAGAACGACGCCATGAACGTTGAGTCTTCGTAAGGATTACGCGCCGAGTTGGCATGGGTGGGCGTAAACAGCCGTTGGGTTTGCAGGCGGAGTATGCCGTTGGCTTGCCAACCGCCAAGGATGCGGCCCAGCACACCCCGCTGATCACGCGCGACAGGGATGTCCCACACCCAGTTGAGAGTGAAGACGTGACGCGCGTCAAAGCCTGAGTTGCCACGCTCGGCACGGGTAATATCGAGCGGGTTCTGCGCGACTGCAACCGAATTGCCGCCATCAAAGGAGAAGACCTCGCTGGAATTGTCAATGGCATGGCTCCAGGTGTAGGTGATGCCGCTGCTCAATTGATTAGCTAAGCGGGTCTCAAATCGCGTCTGCAAGCCGTGATAGATAGACTGCGCGCCATTGATGCGTTCACGCGCTACACCAAACGGGAACAATCGGCCATTGCAGGCCGCTTCGTTATCACGGGTGGCCGGATTGTCCGTGCAGGTGAGCGGTCGGGCGGTTGGCGGCAGCAGGTTGGCAAAGCCAGGGAAGTTAATCGTAGTGACTGTCCCATCGGCTGTTTCCAATCGCGCCTGCCGCGAGAATCCGTTGACCAAATTGCCGATGAACGGATTGGCATTGATCGTTTGGAACAACCCGATGCCATGCGTGCCGACATAACGCGCCTCAAACACAAAGCTGCGTCCAATCTCGCGTTGTAACCGCAACGACCATTGTTCGCCATAGGGCGAGCGGAACTTGGGATTGACCGTGGTGCGAACAAAAAATTCGGGGTTGAATGTGTTAAACGCGATGACGCCGGCTTGTATGGCAGCGTTGCGCACGACATCGCCGGTTGGCACATTCGATGGCACGCCGATGCCGGTGACCGTCGTCAAGAAGACAACCGGAGCCGAGGTTGAGATATTCAGCAGCAAGTTGTAGAACGTGGCGTCATAGGCAATGCCGAAACCACCCGAAATGACCGTCTTGTTTTCGCCAAAGAGCCAGCGTCCCCACCGCGGCGTGTAAACGAACCCGAGGCGCGGTGCCCAATTGTTGCTATCGGTTTTGATTCTCGGAGTGGTGCGCGCCGACAGGTCCAGATTTTGTCGCCAAAACGCGCCGCTGGAACTTTCGCGTGCTCTGGTGATGTCATTGAGCAGGTTGATCGGCTGCCCCGTGTTTTCATAGCGCACACCGAGATTCAACGTCAGGTTCTCCCGGATGCGCCAGTCGTCTTGGAAGTAATAGAATTGATCGAACTCGTCGTAGACTAACGTCGCCGGCCCCAGAGCGACGGTCAACGAATTGGGATTGTTGGCGCCCAGCCGTGTCCCGTCAGCGAACAGGTAAGCACCGTTGACATTTGGCAAGAATGGGACCTTGTTCTCCAGTTTTCGAAAATCGAAGCCCGTTTTCATCTGGTGGCGCCCAAACGTCAACACCAAATTGTTGGCGAATTGATATGATTCGACCGTTCGCCCTTGTGGCAGGTTGGTGGCCGGGCCGACGTTAAGCAGTGCCGAGCCGTTAGCTGCGCGGAAACCAGCCAGATTCAAAAATGTCAATGCCTTGTCAATGTCATCCGGATGAGGAATCTGGCCTTTGCCGCCCGTCTTACCGCCGCCGAAGATGACAAACAGCCGCGAGTAATTCACACGAAACTCATTGAAAATGCGACTGGACAATTGCCAGTTCCAGCCGCCACCGAGTTGTCGCGTTTGCAATGGAACATCACCGGTGAAACCACCGACGCCAACCAGTTGATCCGGCCCCGGACGATCCTGCCAGAAGAACCGGCCCCACACACGATGTCTGTCACTGAGCGCTGCATCGCCGCGCAGATTGTACTCATCCCAATTGGTCGCGCGTGGGACGAAGCGTTGGACGGCCGCCACCGGCACGGTCGTGTTGCCAACGGTAATCGTTGATTGAGGCACATCCGGTCGGATGGTCGGATTGCCAATCGGCAGCGAAAACGCCGAGTAATCGGCATAATACTGCACCGCCGGATTATTCGGAAAGGCTGCCTTCAGTTGCTGGATGCCTTCCGGCGTCGGCGCTAACGAGGTCGTGCGCAAATCTACCGACCCGGGATTGCGAATGAACTGCCCTCCAGTGAAAAACCAGACACGGTTTTTCACCACAGGCCCGCCAAAGGAGTAGCTGAACACATTGAACAAATTGGGCAGCGGGTCTTTCTGAGTTCCCGTCCGCCGTTCGATGTTGGTCAATGAGTCGAACAGTTTTCGGTTACGGTGATACCACGCTGCTGTGCCGTGATATTCATTGGTGCCGGACTTGGTGACGATGTTGACGACAGCTCCTTGATTCCGTCCATATTCAGCCGAAAAGTTGTTGGTGATAACCTGAAACTCAGCCACAATATCCGGGTTCTGCACGAAATAATTCGGCCCGCCGATGGACAGGTCATTGTTGTCAACACCATCAATGGTGAAATTGTTGGCGCGAGCCCGATTGCCGTTGACCGATAACGTCACGCCATTGCTGTTGACATTGCCAAAGCCTGGTGTGACACCCGGCACTAATAAGGCAACCCGATCCAGTCCGCCACCTGCTGTGTTGATTGGAATACTTGTCAGTTTGCGTGTGTCAAAGGTGGTCGAGATTTGAACATGGTCTTTTTGCACGACGATTTCGCCGCCGCCCTCGATGGTCACTGTTTCTACAACAGCGCCCGGCTCTAGTTGCAGGTCAACAACGGTTTCATTTCCCGCTGTGACGTTGATGTTGGTATATTCCAATTTCCGAAAGCCGACGGCTTCGACCGTGATTGCGTATGGGCCAGGCGTGAGGGGCGAAAACCGGTACACGCCCTCGCCGCTGGTCTGGGTCCGGTACTCAATACCTGTTGCCATGCTTTTGCCCGTTACGGTGGCGCCGGCCACGACCGCTCCATTGGCATCAGTAACAATTCCGCGTATCCCGCCACTGAGCGTTTGAGCGGACACGTGTGGCGTCCAGAGGGCAAAGAACACAACACTGATGCTAAAGAGAGACACCACTGATGTGAATCGTTTCATACTCCCTCCGATGATGTTTGGTTTGTTGCTGACTAAGTAAGGCCACCCAAGGTGACTCACCACGATCCATACCTACCACCTACCACTGAGCTTTTGAGCTTACGCCACCAGTCGCAACACCGCCTATTATTCACACGAGACCGCGCCATGTCCAGCATTTTGTGACAAGTTTCCTGGTCAAAATCCACACGGCGCAGGTGGTTTCGCGTCCTCGACCAGAAAAGCGTTTCGTCCGCGGACGCCAATCAGCAGTGGCTTGCTGGCAGCCATGAACCTTGTGCTTCGTTCAACGCACAACCAAAGCGGGGCGCAGGCGTCCCGCCTGTGATCCATTCACATCGTTTCCGGGCGGCGTTACCGACGGCATGAACAACTCCTGCAGAAAAGGCAGGCGCAGATTCATTGATGAACAGATTTTCAATCAGTGAATCTGCGCTCGTTTTCCCCGTTTCTGGGGGGTGACTGGGTGACACGAGCAACTCCGCTGAGTTGCTCGCCAGATGCTTCTGGCTGGCTTCCTTCTCCAGGGCGGCTGCCAACGCTTCATTGTGGACTTAGACTCTCTCGGAATGATCTATCCGCGCTCAGGGGATCAATCGGATATTTGGCGAAATTTTTCGGTTCGAGGCCAGCAGTTTGTCTTTCGTCAAAATCATCTGCTCGCGGCTCTCCCACGCCAGCTCGAAATCGGGTCCCATTGTGATGGCATCCTCCGGGCAGGCTTCTTCGCAATAGCCGCAGAAGATACATTTGCCGTAGTCAATGTTGTAAACCTTGGCATACCGCGTATCAATGCCGACGCGCTCGGCATAAGGGCGGGGGTCTTCAGCCGCTTCAATGTAAATCGCATCAGCCGGGCAGGCGATGGCGCACAGATAGCAGCCGACACATTTTTCTTTGCCGTTCTCATCCTGATTTAACACATGCAAGCCGCGGAAGCGGCGCTCGATCGGAATCGGTTCGTCAGGATACTGAACGGTGTCACGTTTACCGGGAATGTGCCGAGCCGTCATGGCCAGCCCTTGGGCAATTGCTTTAACCACTTCTAACACTGCCATAAGCTGATGATCTCCTTCGGACGAAAAACGTGAGTCGGCATTCTAGCAGAAGAATCGCCATCGCGCGAGATGTTGTTTGCCGCTTGTTGGCTATGGTAAGCTGATGGCGGTATGGCCGTCAAAAAGCAGTTGCTGCGAACAGCTCGCCTGAGTCATCAAGACGAGCTCGCGCTGCCGCAGATTGAAGGATGCCATGAGATCAATCAGGTGGAGTTGATCAAGGCGTCGCCGGCGCTAGCGGCGGCTCATCAATGGATAGCCGGGATTCTGATGCTCATCCAAGCCGAGCGAGTAGAGGCGAGTGCTAATGATATGATCCAAGGCGCGCCGGACCTGGTCGCCGAAATTTCATGGCCGGCCAACACGCGCACCCGCGTTAACGGCAAGCTCAACGAGGATGCGTCTATCGGCGTGGCTCACTGTTGGGTCATCTGTCCCCAAGCGCTGACGATTGAGCAGGTACGGCTGGGCAAAAAAGCATGGAAGCGCGAGGCCATGAATCGTCTCCGAGACAAACCGCCGGCTGCGTTCTTGTCGGCCTTCTCTTTCAAGGTTGATGAGCTTTTCGCTAAGACAGCATGATGAAAATCCTTGACAGGGAAACTTTGTTGGTGGAGCGCCAACGATGCCGCGAGCGGCATCAGCGGGTTGTCTTCACCAACGGCTGTTTTGATTTGATTCATCCTGGTCATGTGCGTTATTTGCGTCAGGCTCGCGCGTTGGGCGATTGCTTGATCGTGGCTATTAACAGCGATCGGTCGGTGAGGGAGCTGAAGGGGCCAGGCCGCCCGATTCTCGATCAAGATGAACGTTGCGAGGTGCTGGCGGCGCTCGAATGCGTGGATTACGTGACCGTGTTTGACGAACCAACGCCGCGTGAGCTGATCGCAGCGTTGCTGCCCGACGTGCTGGTCAAAGGGGGCGACTGGCCGCTTGATCAGATTGTTGGGCGTGCGGAAGTCGAAGCAGCAGGCGGACAGGTCTATTCTCTGCCGTATGTGCCAGGATACTCCACGTCGAGCATCATCGCTCGAATCCAGCAATTGCCGACAACGGATTGATGAATGAGCAGCGGTCACATCTGGCCATGAGCATGACGCCGATCGGTCAGTCTCTGTGCGAGACCGAGCCGTTTAGGAAATTGCTTCAAGCTTTGTCAGCCCATCAAACTGTCTCGGTGAGCGGATTGCTCGCCGGTGGCGCCAAAGCGTTGGTTGTCGCAACGCTGGCGGCAGCGACACAAAGAACAATCGCCTACGTTTCTCCTGAATCCGAATTGGACTCGTTCGCCGATGAAGTTCAATTCTTTTACAACTTGATCGGCGCTCAGTCACCGGCTGCCGAGAACCGACAATCAGCAACGGTCGTCATTCCAACGTTTGATGTTGATCCATATCGCGGTGTATCGCCGCATGCCGGGGTCTTGACATCGCGCGCTTATGCGTTGCATCGGCTGGCTCGGAATGATGCGGCGATGGCCGTGATTCCGCTAAGGTCGCTTTTAACCCGGACCGTTCCTCCGCAGTTCATCAAACAGCTTGGTTGCGAGCTGATCGTGGGCGGTGAGTTTGACTTCGCCGCCCTGGTTGCTCACCTCCGGCGGTTAGGCTATCGGCAGGAGGATGTTGTCACCGAGGTCGGCGAGTTCAGCGTCCGTGGTGGCATCTTGGACATGTTCACACCGGCGCACGAACGTCCGTTGCGCGTGGAATTTTTCGGCGATGTGGTGGAGTCCATCCGCGAGTTTGACCCGAGCACGCAACGGTCGGTGGCGCAACTGTCGCGCGCCGTCTTGGCGCCGATCTCAGAAATTCTGTCCGAGCCGTCCACGTGGTATGCCTGGGCTGAAGCGGCAACGGCGCGGTGGACCGATCCGATCTTCCGTCAAGACCTGACAGCCAAATGCGCAGCAGCCGAAGCTGGCCAGGCGTTTCAAGGATGGGAATTTTTAGCGCCGCTGGTTCAGCCGCTCACGAGCACGTTGTTCGATTATTTGACTGACGCGCTGTTCGTCTATGATGAGCCGATGCTGCTTCAGGCAGAGACAGAAAAGTGGCATGAGCAGATGCAGGCTCTCTATGATGAGGCGGTCGTGTCCGGCCAACTCGCGTTGGAGCCGGAACAGTTCTTTCTGACGCCGCAAGAGGCATGGTCACGAATCCGCGAACAGCTTTGCATAAGTCTTTCGTCGCTGGATGCTGACGTTGGACGCCGCAGTAGAGCGTGGGACTACGAAACGTCGCGTCCGCCTTCGCCCGGCGCCGATTGGTCATGGACGGAGGCTGCGCAGGAGATCATCATGTCTGCCTCGCCGATGCCTCGACTTCATGGGCAGCTCGCGCGGCTCGTCCAGCAGATTAGGAATGCGCAGCAGGCTGAGATGGCCGTCTGGATTGTCGCCCGCTCATCGGGCATGGCCGAGCGGCTCGCGCAGATGCTGCGGGATTATCAGATCGAAGCTGAGGTAGGCTATCCAGGCCGGGAAGCAGGCGTCGAAGCGTTGGCGGCTTCTGGACTGACTTGCCCACAGGTGCTCGTGGGAAAACTGACCAAAGGGTTTCAGGTGTCGTGGGCTCGCCTGAGCATCTTTTCTGAGCGTGACATTTTTCAGGAAGATGAATCGGAGGCGGTGGCCGCGCCTGCGCCCGGACGAGCCAAGCTGTCGGTATTTCTTTCGGACCTGCGCGACCTCAAACCCGGCGATTACGTCGTTCATGTTGATCATGGCATCGGGCAGTTTCAAGGACTGGTTCAACTGGATCGGCATGATCCACGCGAGTTCCTGTTGTTGCATTATGCGGACAGCGCCAAGCTTTATGTGCCGGTTGAGCGGCTCGATCTAGTCCAAAAATACTCCAGCCCCGATACCACGGCGCCGGCGCTGGATCGGCTCGGCACAGCCGCTTGGCAGCGAACCAAAGCGCGGGCGCGACGCGCCTTGCGCGACATGGCCGATGAGCTGCTGAAGTTGTACGCCGAGCGGCAACTGGTTCAGGGCATTGCCTTCAGCGCCGACACGCCCTGGCAGCAAGAATTTGAGGACGGTTTCGAGTTTGAACTGACGCCCGATCAGCAAACTGCGCTCGACGAGATCAAACAAGACATGGAACAGCCGACTCCGATGGATCGGCTGCTATGCGGTGATGTTGGTTTTGGTAAAACAGAAGTCGCCATGCGGGCTGCGTTCAAAGCGGTCATGGATAATCGGCAAGTCGCCGTGCTCGCGCCAACAACCCTGCTCGCCTCACAACATCTGCGAACCTTTCAACAGCGATTCGCCCCGTTTCCTGTCAACATTGAGATGCTTTCGCGACTTCGCTCCCGCAAGGAACAACAACGGATACTCGCGGGCCTGGCTGAAGGTCGCATTGACGTCATCATTGGAACGCATCGGCTGCTGAGCAAAGACATCGTCTTTCGCGACCTCGGCTTGGTGATCGTTGACGAAGAGCAACGCTTCGGCGTCGCCCACAAAGAGCGACTCAAGCAGTTGCGCCGCCGCGTGGACGTGTTGACGCTCTCTGCGACGCCGATTCCGCGCACGCTCAGCATGTCGTTGATGGGGCTTAAACCGATGTCGGTGATTGAAACGCCGCCGCGTGACCGCCTCTCTATTCAAACAATTTTTGCGCCGTTCTCTCAAGCTATCATCAAAACAGCCATCGAGCGGGAATTGGATCGCGACGGACAAATCTTTTTCATTCACAATCGCGTTGACTCGATTCATGCGATGGCCGAGATGATCCGCCAGCTTGTGCCGCATGCGCGGCTGGGCGTAATCCACGCGCAGATGAGCGCGCGTCAGTTGGAGCTTACGATGATGAAATTCATCCAGCATGAACTAGATGTGCTTGTCTCCACCACGGTCATTGAGAACGGCATTGATATTCCACGAGCCAACACGATCATCATCAATCATGCGGACCGATTTGGACTGGCTGAGCTTTACCAACTGCGCGGACGAGTCGGACGATCGAATCGTCGCGCTTATGCCTACCTGTTGGTTCAATCAGAGCGCGCGTTGACGCCTATAGCACGTCGCCGGTTGGCCGCCATCAAAGAGTTTTCTGACCTAGGCGCTGGCTTTCGGCTGGCCGCAATGGACCTGGAATTGCGCGGCGCTGGCAATCTGCTCGGCGCCGAGCAATCGGGTCACCTTCGAGCCGTCGGCTTTGAATTGTATTGTCAGATGCTGGAGCAGGCCGTGCGCGAGCTGCGCGGCGAACAGATCGAAGAGCCGGTCAATACACAGATTGACCTACAAGTGGATATTCGCATCCCTCAAGAGTATGTGCCGGAGATGGGACAGCGGCTGCGCCTCTATAAGCATGTGGCTTCGGCAACGGATGAGCGCCGATTGCAGGAACTGGCTGAAGAGATGCTCGATCGCTACGGCCCATTGCCCGAATCTGTTCAAAACCTGCTCGAATATGCTCGACTGCGACGCCATGCCGTCGCTATGCGAGTGCTCGCCATCAGCAAGCAACGTGGGATAGTATACATCAAGTTTGACCCTCAAGCCCGCATCAACATAGAGAACGTGTTTCAATTCGTCCAACAGCATGAAGCCCAGCAGGCGCGCTTCTCGCCGACCGGTGTGTTGAGTTTCCAGCCGCTGGCCTCCGGCGGACGAGACCTGTTGCTTGAATTGAAAACTTGCTTGATGAACTTCCAGTGAACGGCTTACAATCTCACGCCTGTGAATGATGATGCAAGGACTGCTTGTGTGCTCGTCATGTTTCAGAGGGTCAACATGCCACGACAATGTGACATGCGCCAACGAAATCGTGCCTGGCGATTGGTGTCATTCGTGGCTCACGTTGCAAGGCGTTCATGGAGCTTGGCGTCGCTCAGAAACGATGAAAATCTCGCCGCCGATGAACACGGCCGGGCACGGATCAGGCGCGTCATCCGTGTGAAACCGTGTGTCCATCCGTGGTGGTGTTCGGAGGAGTTGTTCATGTCGTCTGAACGACGCGAGAGAAACGATGAAAAACGCCACAGGCAGGAATGCCTGTGCCACTTTTTCGGAGGAGTCATGAAGAAGATTCTACTGATGAGTTTGTTGCTCGTCAGCTTCAGCGCAGCCGGTTATGCCCAAGAGGAGCCGGTGACGGTGGATGGCATCGTCGCGCGCGTCAACCGTGATATTATCACGCTCTCGGCCTATCGCCGCGCGCAAGAGGACCTGCGCCGTGAATTGGAACAGCAATTCCAAGGTCGAGAATTGGAAACCCAGTACCAGCAAGCGTTGAAGCAGTTGCTCCACTCGTTGATTGATACACAATTGCTTGTGCAGAAAGCTGATGAGCTGGGGCTGACCGTCGAAGCCGAGATTAACGAGTATCTGATTGAATTGGCCAAGCAGAATAAGTTTGCGCCTTCACAGATTGACGACATGCTCCGCCAGATGAATCTGGACCCGGATCAAGCGCGGCAGTTGCTGCGTGTCCGTTTCTTACGCGAGCGTGTGATCGGGCGCGAAGTCTACCCGCGCGTCTTTCAAAACATTCTCGACAAGGACATTGATGAGTTCTATCAGAAGAACCTGGATCAATTCACCGAACCAGCCGCCGTCAAGCTCAGCGAAATCTTCATCAAGTTTGAAGGGCGCACGCGCCGCGAGGCCGCTCAGTTGATTGAGCAATTGGTGGCGCAGTTGATCGGTGGGGCCAGCTTCGCCGAATTGGCCAAGAAATACTCCAATGGCCCAACGGCGGCTGATGGCGGCAATCTCGGCTGGTTCAATCTGGAGCCGCGCCCCGAATTAGGCGAGGCTCAACGAAAAGCCATTGAGGGCAAACAGGTCGGACAGATCACCGACCCGATTGAGTTCGCCGATGGGATTCGGCTGCTGCGCATTGACGAGCGGCGTGAGCGAAAGGTCAACCCGTTGACTGCGGAGCTGCGCCGGCGCATCAGCATATTCATTGCTCAACAGCGGATTGAAGGGGCGGTCGAAGAATATCTGAAAAAACTGCGCGAGGACGCATTCCTCTGTATCGCGGCTCCCTATCGAAACAACGATGATCGTATCCCCAGTTGCTCCATCACTTCTGAGGTTAGGGCTTCCGCATCGAAATAGGCTTAACCTTCGGTCAACATGATTGACGTGACTGCCACGGTTTTGGACAACCGCCGTCAATACCAGGATTATTGGCGGCTGCGCGTGCGGGTTCCGGCCGCGTATGATGTGCAAGCCGGTCAATTTGCTATGCTCCGCGTGCATGGGCAACTTGAGCCGATTCTGCGGCGGGCGATGGTTTACTATCGTATTTGGCCGAGGCCAACCGGGCTGGACGCGGAATTTATTTATCGCGTGATTGGACGAGGCACCACGCAATTGTCGCTTGCTCGCCAGGGCGATCATGTGGACGTGCTCGGCCCGTTGGGTCGCGGCTTCAGCATTGACCCGCAGGTAACAACCGGAACGCCGGTGGCGCTCGTTTCGGGTGGCATCGGCATACCGGCTGTTTATCTGTTGGCTGAAAAGCTCATCGCGCGTGGCGCGCGACCGATCCTGTTTCACGGCGATCGTACTAGTGATGTTGAACACGGGCTCGTCTGCGTCGGCGATTTTGTTGATTTGCTCGGCCCTGACGCGGTCATCTGCGCGACGGAAGATGGCTCGCTTGGCCAACGCGGCTTCGTGACCGTCCCACTGGAAGCCGAGTTACGTCGTGGCTCGTTTCGCCCGGCAGCCATCTACGCCTGCGGCCCCGAACCGATGATGAAGCGGGTCGCGCACCTTGCTCAAGAATTCGCTGTGCCCGCGTATGTTTCACTGGAAGCGGCTATGGCTTGCGGCTTTGGCGTGTGCATTGCCTGCGCGCAGCGCGTCCGGCGCGACGGAGAGGAACAGTACGTGCGCGTCTGTGTCGAAGGGCCGGTCTTTCGCGCTGACGAAGTAATCTGGGCGTAGAGGCAGTGGCGAGTGTTCACTGACCACTGTTGACTGTTCACTGACCACGAACCGTTATGATTGATTTGAGCGTAGAGATCGCCGGCATTCGTTTCAAGAACCCGGTACTCGGTGCCAGCGGCACGTTCGGCTATGGATTGGAATTTGCCGAACTGATAGACCTGAATCGGCTGGGAGGGTTTTGTACTAAAGGTCTTTCGATCGAACCGCTGCCGGGCAATGCGCCGCCGCGTATTGTTGAAACGCATGGCGGCATGCTCAATTCGATCGGTTTACAAAACATCGGTGCGCGCGCGTTTGTGCAGGAGAAGCTGCCGCTGCTCCGGCGTTACGACACGCATGTCATCGCCAACGTCTTTGGTTTCTCACCGGACGAGTATCTGGAGGTGATTCGCGTGTTAGAAGATAGCGAAGGCGTGGCAGCGTATGAATTGAACATCTCTTGCCCAAATGTGAAGAAAGGCGGCATGGAGATTGGCAATGATCCAGTGGAAGCAGCTCGCTTGACCGAAGCAGTCAAGCGCCTGGCGCGGCGTCCGGTGATCGTCAAGTTGTCGCCGCATGTGCGCAGCATTGCTGAAATCGCTCGCGCCGTGGAAGCTGCCGGCGCTGATGCGCTCTCAGTAATCAACACCATTTTGGGCATGTCGGTGGATATTTACAAACGGCGGCCTCGGCTTGGCGCGACGATGGGCGGACTGTCGGGCCCGGCCATCAAGCCGCTGGCCGTTCGCATGGTATTTGAAGCGGCGCGCGCTGTGCAAATTCCTATCATCGGCGTCGGCGGCATCGCCACCGCTCAAGATGCGCTCGAATTCATTATCGCTGGCGCAACAGCCATTCAAGTCGGCACGGCGAACTATTACGATCCGGCCGCGACGATCAAAATCATTGACGGCCTCCATGCCTACTGCGATGAACAAAAGATTGAACAGATTCGCCCATTGATTGGCTCACTGGAGGTATAGTAGATGACAGAGACAAGCACGCAGCCTCGCAACCGGTTGGTCATCGCGCTTGATGTGGAAACGCGCGCCAACGCATGTGCGCTCGTTGATCAACTCAGAGAGTTGGTTGGCTGGTTTAAGATCGGCAGCCAGTTGTTTACAGCGGAAGGGCCTGAGCTTGTTCGCGAGTTGGTTCGCCGCGATGTGAAAGTCTTTCTCGATTTGAAATTCCACGACATCCCGTCAACCGTTGCCAAAGCGGGCATTGAAGCCACACGGCTGGGCGTCGCCATGTTCAATGTGCACGCGATGGGCGGCGCAGAGATGATGCGCGCGGTGGCCGACGCGGTGAGCGAAATGGCGGAACGCGAAGGGCTCCAACGACCGGTGATCTTGGCAGTGACGTTGCTGACGAGCTTAGGTCCCAACGACGTGAAGCAAATTTTTATCGCCGAACGCATTGAGAATGTGGTAACCGGTCTAGCCAGACTGGCCAGCGAATCGGGATTAGATGGCGTGGTCTGTTCACCACAAGAAGCCATGCTGATTCGGCATCACGTCAATCGGCCCGATTTTGTGATTCTCACGCCGGGCATTCGTCCGTCATGGGCAGCGGCGCAAGATCAGAAGCGCGTGTTGACGCCGACCGAAGCATTGCAGGAAGGCGCCGATTATATCGTCGTTGGTCGGCCTGTGACGGATCATGCTGATCCGGCAGCAGCCGCCCGTAGGATTTTGGAAGAAATCGAGGCGTTTGAGCGGCAACCCGATCAACCCATCGGGCGCTATCCGAACTATGCGCAATTCGGCCCGCGTGACTATTAACGAAACAAACCTTCCACGAAACCGATTTGCCAGGCGAGGAACAGGCCAAATATAACGCTGCACATGCCGGCGGTCATTTTGATGCCTTGATTGAACCGGCTGAATCGCTCCGCCGTCAAGACAAACGGCATACCGATCATCGAACTCATCAGCAGCATGCCCCCAATCGAACCAAGACCGAAGACGACAATGTAGGCCAGGCCGAGCCACGGTGACGGGATGGTCGTCAACACGAGCAGCATCAACGCGGCGCTGCCTGCTAACCCATGAACCATGCCGATCAAGAGTGGTCGTTTGGCGTGATCGAGCACATGTGGCTCTTCGTGATGGTGCGCGCCCGGCACATGCACGTGCGTATGTGCATGATGTTGCCCATCGGCGTGCGTGTGAGGATGACTATGTATGCTCACCCGCCATGTCTTCCAGATCAGGTTCGCGCCAAGCGCGATCAGCATCATCGCAACACAAAATTCCATGCTCAGAGCCACACGATCAGGAATCGTCAATCGCAGTCCAATCACAAGCAGCCCAACGAGCAACAACGACGTGGTGTGCCCAACGCCCCAAAACGCGCCGATCAATGACGAGCGTTTCAGGCTCTTGTGCTCGCTAACAATCGTGGACACAGCGATCAGATGGTCGGGATCGAGCGCGTGCTTCAAACCTAAAACAAATCCCAATCCCAACGCCGTCCACACGACCGGATCAGACGAGAGCGCCGACATAAATCCCGATTGGATGGTCATCAATAACGAGACGCCGGCTGCCAGGTCTAACAGGTTCACCTGCACAATGCCGCCACCAACGAGGGCTTGATACACAATCACTAATCCGAGCATCGTAATCATCGCGCTAGAGCATAGCGGCAAGCGGCGCACAAGTCCACCCTGCCAGCGAAACCGATTGAGCGCTTGCTTGACATAGAGCACGAGCACACCGATGCCAATCAGCACGGAGGCCAATCCCAGACTAAACGCGACAATCAAGAGCATGCCAAATCCGATTCGATTCAGACTGATTGCGCTGAGCAGTACAACCAGCGCCGAAGGACACGGAACAAGGCCACCGGAAATGCCCATCGCGACGAGGCTCGCCGGCGTAATTTTGTCAATCTGATGCGAATGCCCGTGAGCGCCATGATGATAATCGTGATGCCCGCGACGATGCTGGCGTTCATCCTGGTGATGACCAACATGGTGCGCGTGGTCATGAGCGCCATGATGATGCTGGTGATGCCCGCGATGCTGCTGGTGCTCATCCTGGTGATGACTAACGCGGTGAGTGGGGTCCTGATGAGAGTGATCGTGATGGACGTGAGGGTGGGTATGGCTGTGGCTGTGAAGCTGGGCGTATCGTTTCACAAATTGCCACAGACCAATACCCACAATCATCATGCCCGATACAAATCCAAGCCAAGGGTAGAGCTGTTCGGGCAAAATGTATCGAGAGGCAAACAAGGCCACCAGGCCAAGGGCAAACACGCCGGCTGTATGTGTCAGCGTGACGACCGCTCCGAGCAAAAAGGCATGCTTGATCGTCCCGCGTGAACCGACCAAATAAGCGGCGACGACCGTCTTGCCATGCCCCGGCGACATAGCATGAACGACGCCGAGCATCAAGGCGACAAGCAGTGAGAAGAAGAGGATTTTGGTGGACACCTCGTTGGTCGTGATCAATCGGGTAAACCGATCACCGCGCGGTTGCCGGTCGCTAAGTGGAGAAACGGACACGCTGGCCTGTGGAGCTGTTGAATTCCATGCGACATTCGCTCTCGGTATTGCAACGGTGAACGCTGCGCGTGACTGTTGTGGCGGCGCAATGGTTGGGTCGGCTGGATAGCTGGTCAATTGTTGACTGCGGTCTCGCGCGGGGACTGTAGAGTCGGTGAGATATAGTCCATGACCAGCCGTGGCAATGATCTCGCGCCAGCCGACCCGTTCGGCATAATTCTCGTCACTGTAGATGATGCGTCGCGGCTGCCCATCGCCGGCGGGTAGCGGCACAAGATAATCAACGGTGATGAGCAACGTCGGCAGATTGCCGGCGCCGGGTTGTACCAACAGGTCGCTACCAACTACCAGGAGAACGGCTGCCCGCCCATCAATCAGCAGGCGTTGACCGCGGGTGAGTTCTTCAACCTTCCACTGCAAGTAGGCGCGGCGTTCATGCAGCGAGATGTCACCGTCGCCACTGGTATCCAACAATGACATCTCCTGGAACGTGGGAATCTCGGCCATATCCAGCCGATAACGAATGTGCAATCCATCGCGCTCGGCACGCAGCGCCGTGTAGTGGCTGATCGAAAAATTGCCCATCGGATGCGCTATCACAGCCGTCGCCGATAAGCCGAGGATGGCCATGATCCAGAGTGTCACTCTTGCTCTCATCGTGATAATGCTCATGCTGCGCCTGTGCGCGTGGCCAGCGCTTCCCAACGAAGCATAC
>JANWZE010000067.1 GCA_025054955.1 Blastocatellia bacterium
CATTCAGTCAATGGAATTGGATAGAACGCGGATGAGGCGGATGCGGCGGATTTTCGCCGATTGATCCGCGTTGATCAGCCCAATCCGTGTCATCCGTGTTCCATGAACGGCATTAGTTCGTGAAGTTGGATAGAACGCGGATGAGGCGGATGCGGCGGATTTTCGCCGATTGATCCGCGTTGATCAGCCCAATCCGTGTCGTCCGTGTTCCATGAGCTTCTTCACTTCACGCCATTGGCCAGCGATGGCCTCTCTGACACGTTCTCACTAAGCAACGTGACAAAAGTTCGTGGCGTTTTTGGAGTGCTGCGACGTGTCGCAGCTTTGACCGGAAAGCGGTGATACGTCACCGCACGCCAAAACATCCCGTCCCCCAAAATGCCCCAGAACGTTTGTCCAGCTACTTAGAATGTAAATTTGACCGCCAGTTGCACTTGCAACGGATCACCAACGCCCAGTCGCAAGAAGCCATCGAAATTGAACAATCCCGGCGTCACCAGCGGATTGATGTTGTTCTTGTTGTTGAACGTGTTAAACATCTCGAAGATTGGCACAATGGCGTAGCGGCCGTCACCCCAGCGGAATGGCCGCTGCACGCGCCAATCGAACGAGAAGTATTCGTTGTCTTTTCGAATAGTGTTGCGTCCGCGATCCACGCCGTTGAGCACACGCGGTTCCGGCGTAATCGGCTGCGCCGACCGTGCCTGGATTCTCACATTACCCTCGAAGCCGGCTGGCAATTCGCTGAACAAGTAGAAATTGAACTTGTGGCGAATGTCGCGGTCCGAGTTGGAGTAATCCTTCGAGTAATCGTCGGGGTCAAAGCTGCGGTCGGTAAACGGATCGCGCTCATTGGAATCGTCGTCAAGGTCTTTCGAGTAGACGTAGTTCCAGTCAAATTGAAATCCTTTGCTGAACCGCTTGCGCATGCCGACGGTGAAACCACGATAGAGCGACTTAGCCGAGCTGGACGTGACAAAGATGTCGCCAAGCGCCGGACTAAACGCGCCGGATCGAGCAACTAATCGGCGTCGTTGCAGATTATAAAATCGGGTCAGGTGGACGCCCTTGGCGTGGGTGAAGTCCAAATACAATGCGAGGTCCCGAACCAGTTCCTGCTCAAACGCCACGTTGGTCGTGTAGACGCGCGGATTGTCATAATCGCGGCTAAAGACGCGGACGCCGGTGAAGCAAGGAAACGGATTTGAGCCGCAGGGGGTTAACGGCCCCGGTGGAACAACGCCGGGGAAGACGGGCGCCGGCACGCCGAACATGCGGATCAAGTCGGTATTGACGAAGTTGGTCCGCTGTTGCGCGCCGTTGGTCGTAATCGAACCGACTTGCGTTAGCATGTTCTGGCGAGCATAGTAGATGCCCCAGCTTGCGCGGATAACCGACTTCTGGTTGTTGCCCACGTCCCAAGCAAATCCCAAGCGCGGTTGGAATTGCTTCGTCTGATTGGGAAGCCTGCCATTGGAGGGGAAGAGCGGATGATTCAACGCAAAGCCGTATGCCGTGCGTGATGGTTCAACTACCGGATCAGGGAAAATCTGGGCATCCCAACGCAGCCCATAATTGAACGTGAAGCCGGGAACGATTTGCCATTTGTCCTGAATGAACAGGGCATAGTCCTCATTACTGATTTCGGATGCGCCCGGCGGCGGCACGTTCGGCAAGCCGCTGGGTATGCCGTCCTGCAAGTAGAACAACAGCGGGCCGCCCGTCGGCGTGGAACCAGCCGGGCAGGGAGTGGGCGCGGTGACGTAGCGACCGTTTGAGCAAGCGACCGTCTGCGGCCCAAAGCCCGGCCCCGTCGCAGCCGGTGAGGCATAACGCAAGAATCCAACGACGCTGTCAAACAAATACCGCCCCGTGAAGAATCCGCGGAAGACTTGATCATTGACCGTGTGTAACCATTCACCACCGAACTTGATGGTATGGTTTCCGCGAATGATGGAGACATTGTCTTTTATCTGAGTCCGCCAGATCAACTCATCAATATTCGGCTGAAGAAAGAACGGGTTGCCGAAGCGAAACGTAGGGCTGAAACCCATCGCCACATCAGCCGGGATGTTTGACTTGACGGCTGAGCGCGGTCGCGTTTCGCGCAGATAGGTGAAATGGCCTTCGTTGGAAACGCGCGCCGACGCGGTCGTAAACAAATTGAACTTGAGCGAATTGATCTTGGATGGGCCTTCGATGCCGTTGGCTGAATTCCCGTAGGTGGCCACATCGAACGTCTGATTCTCGTTACGTGAATAGACGAAGTTGTAAGAGAACGAGAACAGATTATTCGGCGTCAGATTCCAGTCAATCTTTCCCAGCGCCGCCGAATTGCGAATTGGGTGCTTGACCGGATTGCCTTCGGCTTGATTGAAGCGAGTCTGGAAGAAATTGATTAACGCCAATCGCTGACAATCAGGATTCGTGGCAATCAAGGCTTCATTCGCAGTGATCGTTGGCGCTTGAATCGGGCAGGGCGTGCCAATTGGCACACTCAGATTCGGTCGGGTCAAATTCTCCAGGATTTGTTCAAACGCGCCGAAGTAGAACGCCCTATCCTTGGCGATCGGGCCGCCGATCGTGCCGCCCAATTGCTCACGATGAAAATCGGTCAACGGCTCGCCGGTCGAGGTATTGGCTGTGAGCGCTTCCAATCGCTGAAAGTGAAACAAACTTCCATGCACCTCGTTGGTGCCCGACTTGGTGATGACGTTGACCACGCCGCCGGCCGTGCGACCGAATTCGGCATTCGCGCCCGTGGCGATGACCTGAAATTCCTTGACCGCCTCTAACGTGATGTCAATGGCCGTACGCTGCCCACCAGCCTGCTCGCCAAAGAAACCGTTGTTGTAATCGCCGCCATCCAGACTGATGTTATTGAAAATGCCGCGCTGGCCAGCAAAGTTGATTTCGTCGCCATCGGGTCCTTGCGTGACGCTGACGCCGGGCGTCAGTGTGAACAAGTCTTCAAATTTGCGTCCCAACACCGGCGTATTGCTCACAGCAATCTCATTCAGCGTCGAACTGGCTTCTGTTTTCGTCGTGTCAATCGTCGGCGTTGCGGTAATCGTGACGCGTTCTTCAATCTGCGACACTTTCATCGTCAAGTTCAAATTGACTGCTTGGCCGACGGTTAACGGGAGATTCTCCTGAACGAGTGTGGCAAATCCCGATTTGGAGACGGTCAGCGAATATCGTCCCGGCGGCAATTGAACAAACACGAAGCGCCCTTCATCGCCGGTTGTGATCGAGCGGGTTAGATTCGTATCGAGATTGCGCACCTCAACGGTTGCTCCGGGAACCGTCGCGCCCGCTTCATCGAATACAGTCCCCTGGATCACGCCCGTTGTGATCTGGGTTTGCGCTGAAACATTGGAGACCACACCAAATAGAATGATTAGATACAACAAACTCCACCTTAGCATTTTGACCATCATACCCCTCCCAGTGTGGATTCAAATAACCTGAAAATTGCCCTGTTGAACGCGCCATTCTACGACCACTACCGCGCTGCGTCAACCACGCAGATACACCGGCAACAACGTATAAAACTCGGTGGCGCGAACAGCATCGTCAAGTGGCACCTGATCTAACACCGTGTGAGCATATTCTTCGTTACTCGGAGCAAACCCGATGCAGGGAATGCCGGCTTTGCCCATCCAATAAATGCCGTTGGTGCTGAAATTCCAGCGCCCAATCGGGGCCGGTCCGCCCCACAAGGTTTCATAGGTTGCTTTGGCTGCTTGCACCAATTGATGATTCTCATCGAGCGCCCATGCAGGGAAATACTTGTCCACTTCAAAGACGAAGCCGGTATAGCTCGGCTCGTTGTAGTACATCTCTTGCACGTCAACGACTTCGGCGCCGGGCAACGAGCGAATCTCGGCTAAGGCTGATTCTTTCGTTTCGCCAAACGTTAACCGGCGATCAATATAGATCGTGCATTCGTCAGGGACAGCGTTGATCGAAGGCGTTTTGCACTCGATGTCGCTGACTACAACTGTGCCTTTGCCCAGAAACGGGTCTTCATGGAGCCTGTCATTCAACGCTTCCAGACTTTGAATGAACCGCGTCATTTTGTAAATGGCGTTCTCTCCCAGGTGCGGCATGGAAGCGTGACAGGAGCGGCCTTTGGTGACGCATTTCAACTCAATGCGCCCACGATGCCCACGATAGATTTTCATGTCGGTTGGCTCGCCGATAACAACGTAATCGGGACGAATGCCTTCAACTTCGACCAGCGCGTGCGGGGCAATCCCGTCGCACCATTCCTCCATGTTGCCGAAGTAATAGAAGGTGAATCCATCGCCAAGTCCAAGCTCTTTGATGAACGCCAGCGCATAGACCATGCCCGGCGTTGAGCCTTTCTCGTCGCATGCGCCGCGACCATAGAAGATGCCGTTTTCGATTTTGCCTTGGAAGGGGTCCCACTGCCAGGCGCTCGGATCGCCAATGCCGACCGTATCAATGTGACTGTCGTAAAGCAGAATCCGAGGTCCGCTGCCGATGCGACCGAGGATATTGCCCATGCGGTCAAAGCGAATCTCGTCGTAACCCAGTTTCTCCATCTCACGCGCCACACGTTGGCCAACCTCACCAATCTGGCTGTTCATGCTGGGAATGGCGACCAACTCTCGCAAAAAAGTAATCAGGTGCTCTCGATGTTCTTCCACCTTGGCTCGAATCGCTTGCGTGATCTCTGTCAACGGGATCATCTGTTGCTGATTGCCTCCTGTACCGTGATGTTTGCTGCCGGGATTTCGCAGACGGCGGCGATTATAGCGCCATTGCTAGGCAGCCTCAACCGCACGTCGGTATTTTGCTTGACGCTCACGCGCCGCCCTCCCTATAATCCGCCCGCTCAACACGACTCAATCTGAGGATGTTTGCATGGACGAATCACTGAGAGGACGTGATTATATCGAAACAACCGACTGGTCGGATCAAGAGTTGGAAATCTTGCTTTCAACATCGGCAAGTCTCAAAGACAAATTCAAACGCGGCATTCCCACTCCCTACTTGTCCTACAAAACAATCTTCCTGATCTTCTTCGACAAATCCACGCGCACGCGCAATTCGTTCGAGGCAGGCATCACCCAATTGGGCGGGCACGCGCACTATATCAGCGCCGAAACCTCGCAGATTGCTCATGGCGAGAGCGCCAAGGATACGGGCATCATTCTCTCGCGGTATGGCCACGCCATTGCGATTCGGCACGATCTGTTTCCCGGCGAAGGAAATTCCTATATGCGCGAAGTCGCTCAGCACGCGACCGTGCCGGTGATCAACATGCAATGCGACATTGATCATCCCTGTCAGACGATTGCTGATCTGATGACGATTCGCGAGAGATTCGGCAACGACTTACGCGGACGGAAAATCGCTGTCTGCTGGGCTTATGCGCCCAGCTACGCCAAACCGATGTCAGTGCCGCAGGGCTTGATTATGCTGATGACCCGTTTTGGCTTGGATGTGGTGCTGGCTCATCCGCCGGAGTTCCGCTTGATGGAGCACACGCTGAAACGGGCTGAAGAAAACGCGCGCAAGCATGGGACGCGATTTGAAATTGTTGACAGCATGGAGGCCGCATTTGAAGGTGCTGACATCGTCTATCCCAAGAGTTGGGGATGCCTGGATCTGTTCAAGCAACCGGAAGAATCGCTCAAACTCGCTGCCAACTACAAGCATTGGATTTGTGATGAAGCCAAGATGAAATTGACCAAACCGGATTCGATTTACATGCACTGCTTGCCGGCGGACCGCGGCTATGAAGTGACGGATGAAGTGATTGATGGGCCTCATTCGGTTGTCTACGACGAGGCGGAGAATCGGCTCCACACGGCCAAAGCGATCATGGCCCTGACGATGTAAGACCAAATGCCGGGTGAAGATCGCGCATTCCCACTCGGTCAGTTCACCTATCAAAAACTGGCAGCGATCGATATTTACACAGCCTCACGTGACATCAAGGACTTGATGCGCAAAAGCATTGTGCGCCTGACCAAAGCTAAAGGTCGCGTCTATGAGGCGGTTTCTGCTCAGCGGCCTGAAGCTCGCCCCCAACCTCCAGAGCTCATTGCCTTAGAGCCAGTCTTGCGGGAAAAAGAGTTCGTCAAAAATGAGGATATTCGTCGCGTATTAGGTATGAGTCTTCTCCAAGCACGATACATTGCACGACGGTTGGTAGAGCAGGACTGGCTAATCCCTGAGGGCAAAATGCGGGGACGGCGATACATGCCGACGAGGTCGAGATTTGACAGGTCTTAGCGCGTTATTGACGCTTCTGGTCATGTCAATGTCAATGAGGAGTGTCAAAAAACCTGCCGACTGTCAGGCATTCGAGAAGGCTAGGAAATTTACGCAAGGTTTCGTGTTTTGCGAGTGTCAAGAAACCTGCCGACTGTCAGGCATTCGAGAAGGGGGTTGATGTGTTGGGACTGGCCAGGAGCGAGCGTATGCCATTTGTGAGTCCGCAACGGACACTCGACCAGTCGTGCTCGCCCTTACACGGCACGCAGCACGATTCAATGTCCCCGATGAG